>NZ_BANB01000087.1 GCF_000964365.1 Acidisphaera rubrifaciens HS-AP3
GATCGTTCCGGGCCCTTCGCAGACGCGTACGCCCGATCATGGGTGCGCGCCATGTTGGTGAAAGCCAGGTCTCGTCGATGAAAACCAGGCGGTCGGATTCGAGATCCGGCTGGTCCCAGCGGGCCGGGGCAGGACGTCGCTCCGCTCACGCTGTAAAGCCCGCAAGCGGCTGACGCTGGCGGCGCTGAGGCCGAACCGCTCCGCCGCCTCTCGGTGCGTCACGCCATCGACGATCGCCGTCAAAACCCGCGTCCCAAGATCAACCGAGAGAGCCTTTGATGTCCTTTCGGCCTCCCCTAACCCGGCAGACAGCTTGAATCAAATCACAGCCGGTTTGGGCACACTCCCGATTAAGTCAGTTGGGCCACCGCTCTAAAGCGCGCGGCCGCGACCCGCCTCACCATCGTGGCTAGGTTCAGCCGCTGTATTCAAGAACCCACGCCGCGGTTCCGCTACCCGGCGGAACATGCGGTGGTTACGTTTGAGTGGGTTCGGCATTCGGAAGCCCGGACTTATTGGCTTTAGGTTGGGCGGCGGCCGGGAAGGCCGGGCTTGCCCGGCGCCATCGACACACGGTCAAGACCGAACTGCCAAAGCGTCGGGCAGATCGACTCCAACGCGTCGCGCAGGGTGCTAAAGGATTTGGCAACGCCGCGCCGGTCCAGCACGGTCCAGACACGGCCGCTGTCTGTCGTCTCGGGCGCCACGAAGTAGACTAGGTCATCGCTGACGGGCCGCAGCATGATGCGCACATACTGTCGTCCGTCGCGCCCGGTCTCGATCGGGGGGGCGTCCGGGCCCCCGATCTGCCACCCGTAACGGCCACTGATACATCCCCAACGTGTTAGCTCGTCACGTTCGGCCAAGTTGATCCGGCCCGCTGGGTCCGACGGCGGCGGCGCCCGTCCCGGAAAGGCCAGGATCAGAGCCGTCGACGATGGAGGCGCCCCTTGGCACGGCATGCGAAAGCTATAGCCCCACACAAACCCGTGAGGCAACCATTTTGCAAAGCAATGGATAGTAGCCGCCAAGCATGCCACCGGTCTGTCGGCCGAAGAACAAAATTATGCAAAAGCAAAACGCTCCGCACCTTTCTCGCCGCGTTGCTCCGCTCCGGCCGGCGCCGCGGGCCGGTATCCGGCCACACTTCGGGCACGCGTCGTCACACCGTCAATCAAACGTGATTATGATCGGCGCGGTCGGGTGCCGGGCGTGGCGTCAGAGCTCTTGAATGGATGCCGCCTATTGGTCGCCGACGACACTCGATGGGGGCGACCGGAGCGTGTATCAAGGCGATTGACGTTCGGAAATCCACCATGCAACCATCGCGTGCTCTGCGGTGGTTTGCTGCAATCAATCGTAATGCTCGCCGCGGCGATCGGAGGCAACCGGTTTGGGTCATTATCAGACGTTGGAACGGTGCCGTGTTAGCGGAAGCACCCATCTTATTCCCGTGCTTGATCTTGGCCAGCAGGCACTGACCGGCGTCTTCCCACGCACGGCGGACGAGCCCCTCACCACCGGTCCCCTCTCACTGGTCTGGTGCCCGCAATCCGGGCTCGTGCAGCTCGGCTGTTCCTACGATCTGCGCGAGATGTATGGGGACAACTACGGCTACCGCTCGGGACTCAACGCCTCGATGGTGCGCCACCTTGGGCAGAAGGTGGCTGAGCTCTCGGCCTATGCCGGCCTGCGGGCGGGGGATGCCGTGCTAGACATCGGCGCCAACGACGCGACGTTGCTGAAATCCTATCAGACGACAGGACTTCACCGCATCGGGATCGATCCCACCGGCGAGAAGTTCCGTCGCTATTACGAGGACGGCATCACGCTGGTGCCGGATTTCTTCTCCGCCGCCGCCTATCGGGCCGCATGCGACCGGCCGGCGCAGATCGTTACCTCCATCGCCATGTTCTATGACTTGGAGGATCCGATCGACTTCGCGCGCGAGATCGAATCCGTGCTGGCGCAGGGCGGCGTGTGGCATTTCGAGCAAAGCTATCTGCCGTCGATGCTGCGCATGACCTCATACGACACGGTCTGTCACGAGCATCTTGAATACTATTCACTCGGCGTCGTGGCCCGCATCCTGGAGGCCGCCGGGCTGCGTGTCGCCGACGTTAAGATGAATGCCGTCAATGGCGGCAGCTTTGCCGTCACCGCTGTCCGCCGCGATGATCCGCGTCGCGGCGCCGACGCCGTGATCAACTGGCTGCTGGAGCAGGAAGACCGCATGGGGCTGGCGACGCCGCGCCCCTATCGGGAGTTCGAGGAACGGGTCTTCCGTCATCGGACCGATCTGACCCGCCTCTTGAAGTCGCTGGCCGCCGACGGTCGCACCGTCCTCGGCTACGGCGCCTCCACCAAAGGCAACGTGCTCTTGCAGTTCTGTGGTCTCACGACGGCGGAGGTGCGGGCGATCGCCGAGGTCAACCCCGATAAATACGGTGCCATCACCCCGGGGACGCATATCCCGATCGTGTCGGAGGCCGAAGCGCGCTGCATGCGGCCGGACTATTTCCTCGTGCTGCCATGGCACTTCAAGGAAGGCATCATCCAACGCGAGCGCGAGTATCTCGCCGCTGGCGGCCGCATGATCTTTCCGTTTCCGGAGATCGAAATCGTCTGATCGCGTAGCGCGGGACGCGCGCTACGCGATGCCGTCGTAGCGCACCTCGGTCATCATGCCGGCCGCCATGTGATAGAGATTATGGCAGTGGAGCGCCCAGCGTCCGGGATTGTCGGCGTCGAAGGCGATGCGTACGCGGCCCATCGGCGGCACGAGCACCGTGTCACGCACCGCGCCGGCGACCGGGCGACGATCAAGCGCGATCA
This sequence comes from Acidisphaera rubrifaciens HS-AP3, assembly GCF_000964365.1. Classification (GTDB taxonomy): domain Bacteria; phylum Pseudomonadota; class Alphaproteobacteria; order Acetobacterales; family Acetobacteraceae; genus Acidisphaera; species Acidisphaera rubrifaciens. Next base: position 2,836 of record NZ_BANB01000087.1, read on the forward strand.
CCTGGAACGCATGGCCGTGCAGGTGCATCGGATGCGCCATCATCGAGCGGTTGACCATGTCGATCTCGATGCGTTGTCCCCGGCGCACCATAAATGGCGTCACCGCAGGCCACGTTGCGCCGTCGATCGTCCAGACATAAGGCCGCATCCCGCCCGACAACACCAGCGTGCGCGTCACGTCGGCCGACCGCGCCACCAGCGGCGTCCGCGCCGAGAGGATCGCCTCCAGGCTGTTGTCCACGGCCGGCGCCGCCGCCGCGGACTGTGCCGCGATGCGCGCAATCGGCGCCCCCGGTGTCGCGACCACGATTCCCGTGCGGTCACGCCGGCCCTCCACCTCGGCGAGGATCGGATAGGCGCCATCGCCTGGCAGGTCGATCAGCACATCGAGCCGTTGCGCGATGGCGAGCGGCAGCCGCCGCGCGCTGACGGGTCGCACCGCATGCCCATCCGCCGCGACTACCTCCCCCGTAAGCCGGCCAAGATCGATCCAGAACTGGGTAGAGGACGAAGCATTGATGATGCGCAGCCGCAGCCGTCCCCGCGCGGCGGTCCGCACGACCTCGGGGTCACCTAACGTACGGTCATTGGCGAGGAAGGCATCATAGTCGATGTCGTTGAGGTCCATCGCCATGTCGCCCTCCATGGCCATGTGCAGGCCGCCCTGCGCCGACATGCCTTTCATCGCCATGCCGCCCATCGCCGTGTCCCGAGGCACGGCGGAGCGCATCCGTGCGGCCGGCATGATCGGTGGCGCGCTGTCCATCGCCCGCATCATCGCGGTCGTCTGCGCGGCGCTACGGCCGGTCACGCCGGCAAGCAACGCCTCCGGCGGCCTGTGGCTGAAATCGTGCAGCATCAGCACGACCTCCTGCCGGTCCTCGCGCAGCTCCTCGGCGGTGCGCACGATCAGCGGCGCGGTCATCAACGCCTGTTCCTGCAGTCCGTGATGGGAGTGCATCCAGAACGTGCCCGGGATCGGCGCATAGTCATAGTCCTGCCGCCCGCCGGCCGGAATCGGCGGTGTCTGCGGCCATGGAAACCCGTCCTGGGTCCACGGGGGCAACTGCCCATGCCAGTGGATGATTGTCGGCTGCGTGGTCGCATTGCGAAGTCCGACCCGGAACCGCTCGCCCGGCGCGAGCCTCAGTCCCGGTGCATCGTCCGGCCCCAGGAGGCGGAATACGGTTGCTGGTCGGCCGTCCACGTCGATCGAGCGCGTGCTCGCGACCAGCGTCTGGCCGCCATGCCCGGCGAGGGGGGCCTGCGCCGCTTCGTCCGTCGCCCGCACGCCACGCGGTGATGCGGCCAGCGCCGCCACGGCAAAGCCGCCGACGAGCGCACGACGACGAGTGATGCGTTGCATGATGGCGCCCTCCGGGTTCCCCTGGCCGAGGTGTGGGTTCCGGCGTGGCAAGGTCAAGCCATGCGGCTGACGTAAAGTGGGCCCTATCGATCGTGCGCCCAGGCCGCGACGCCACGCGCGAAATCGCGCCACGTGTCGAGCCGCAGGCCGGCGGCCTCCGCCCAGAGCCGTCGTGCCGTTGCCGGCCGTTCCATCGCGCGCACCGCCTCGGCGATGGCCGCGGCGTCTGCGCCCGCGAGCGGCAGGGTGCCCGCACGGGGACGTCCGGCGAGCGAGGGCAGGGCGGCATGCGCGATCACCGGCACGCCCGCATGCAGGCTTTCGACCGGGGGCAGACCATATCCCTCGACCTCGCTCGCATAGATCGTGGCGCGCGCGGTGCCGTATAGCGCGGCAAGCCGTGCGTCGCTGGCGTCTTCTTCCCACGCCAGCCGCGGCTCGCGCGCCGTCAGCGCCCGCAGCCGTGCCACCCAGGGCAGGGTCGATGCGTGCTTGAAAATCCGCCCGACCAGCACCAGGCGCGCGTCACTGCCCTCGGCCCAGAGCTGCTCGAACGCGGCGAGGACACGGTCCTGATGCTTTCGCCCGTCGATCGAACCCACGCACAGATAGGTCCGCCGCGCGGACGACCAGGTCTGCCGCGGGATCGCCGGCCCGTCGGCGCCAAGCGGCAGGACGGGCCCGCAGGCCGCGCGCCGCGTGATGCGCGTTGCATAGTCTTCGCGTGTGCGGGCGCTGATATGCGCGACATGCCGGGCGTCGCGCAGCAGCCTCAGATACGGCATCAGCGCGTAGGACTGCTCCACGCCGATCAGCGCCGGGTGCAGCCACGGAATGAAATCATAGGCGATGAACGCCGTGCGGTCCGGATCGGACCCGAGCTGCCAGTGGTGAAAAGCGCAGCGTACGAAGTCATAGAACACCTCCGGCACCAGGATCGGGGCGGCGGCCGGCGCATCCTCCGGCGTCGTGTCGGCCAGCGCCGCCGCGATCGCCGCCCGTGTCTCGGCGACCGGGCGATCCTGGGCGAGAAGGGCGCCGACGGCGGCGGGCACGCGCACCAATCCACGCTCCGGCACGTAGTGGCACAACAGCGCCGCCCGTTGCGGAGGCCAGTGTCGCCAAAGCTGGCGCACGACACGTTGGATCCCCGTCATGACCGGATTGGCGATCAGCTCCGTCGCATCGATCAGCATCGGGCCAGCGGGCCGGCGCCGCGGCGACGCCTTCCGGGCGTGCGCCCGCTGTGCCGCGGTCGTGCGCGCCCTCATGCGGCACATCCAAGGGCCGTCAGCAGCCCGTCTGCATAGCGGTCGAAGTTGCGCTCGCGCAGCAGTGCCGCCCGCGCCGGTAGGTTGCGGTCGAAATGCGCGCCCGCGTCGATCAACGCCATCAACGCCTCCGCGACGAGCACGGCGCTGATGGAGTCCGGCACCGCGCGCACCCAGTGCGGTGCGTCCATGGCCGCGGCAAGATGCGCCGTCGTGACGGTCGGCAATCCGGCCGCCATGCAGTCCAGTAAGGCGCCGGAAAGGCCACCGAGCTGGTAGGTGCGCAGCTGCACGCCGAGGTCCGCGGCGGCGAGCCATAGCCGGTAGACCGCATCGGACACACCCCGGCTGGTGAACATGACGTAGGGCGCGACCCCGATGCTCGTTGCGACATTCTGTATGTAAGCCTCGGTCGCCCGGTCGGCCGCACCGACATAGACGAGACGCGCCGCCACGCCCCAGGCGCGCAAGGTTTCAAGGGCCCATAGCAGATCCTCCGGTGCCCGGTCGGCGCTGACGGCGCCGAAGGTGGCAATCACCACTTCGTTCTCCGGCAGTCCGAGCTGACGCCGTGCGGCCAACCGCGCGGCGGACGACAGCGAGGCGTTGGGCAGCACGCGATAGGGCGAGAAAGGCAGCACGACCGGCGGAGGCAGGCCGCGCGCCACGAGCCGCGTCGCGGTCGGCTGCGAGTGGACGATCAGCGGACGCGCCGCGTGCGCGATCTCGTCCAGAAACAGGGTCGGCAGGCGTCCCGGATGGGCCAGCCACTCGTCGATGTCGGCGCGACTGACCGGTCGCCCCAGTTCCGCCGATGCCTGTGCGCATGCACGGTCGTAGCCATACACATGGACGTAGAAATCAAGCATCCGCGCGTCATGGGCGATTACGGCGCCGCCCCAGGAAAGAAGCTGATCAACGATTCCGCGATGGAGGCCGGAGTTGCCGACGACGCAGACCGCGGCGTCGAAATGCCGCGAGAGCAAGGCGACGGGACCGATTGCGGTCGGCCGTGCGGCCAGCCCGTCCGGCACGGAAGGTCGCGTGGTCGAAGTGAACACATGGACGTTCGCCCGATGGGTCAGCGCGGGCAGGCAGGCGGCCGAGTAGTCGGCCACCCCGGACGCATCCGGCGGCAGCGGCGTCAGGAAAGCGATGCGGGGCCGCGCGTTGCGGGCGACCGCCGGCATCCGCAGGCCGCGATGGGCGGAAGCCGCCAATCCGGCGGCGATCGGCGCCCAGAATCGTGCGGCCACGGCATTGAGGGCGAAGCGCGACGCAAGTCCCTCTTGCCTGCCCCGCGCCGCGGCACGCGTCGCCGGGTCGGCGGCCAGAGACTCGAGCGCGAGTTGCAGGGCGGTGACGTCGTCCGGAGCGAAGCGGTCCCGCGGATCGGGCAACAGCTCGGCGTGCGCCTCTCCATCCGCAGCCAGCACCGGGGTGCCGTTTGCCGCCGCCTCGATGACCGGGACGGAAAACCCCTCAACGCGGGACGGGACAACGCACGCCATCGCGTCGGCATACAACGATCGCAGCGCCGGATCGCTCAGATGGCCGGAGAATGTCAGCAATTCCGGCCGTCCCATCAGGCCGGCGTGAAGGCGACGCAACTCGCCCTCTCGCTCCGCAGGGTAGCGACCCGCGACGACCAGCCGGATACCCTCAGCCGCGAGCCGCGCGCTGCGCGCATGGGCCGCCACCGGCGCCTCGATGTTTTTGCGCCAGTCATCGCCCCCGCACGCAAGAATATAGGGGGGAAGGGCCCCGCCGCCCGCCGGCACCGTGGTCGGCAGCATCGCCTTGCGCAGCCCGACGCCCGTGACTGCCATGCGGTCGTCCCTGACGCCCAGAAGGACCTGCAAGCGGGAGGCGGTGTGGGCGGATATTGGAAGAAAGAAGTCGTGATCCTTCAGCCAGGCGAGCCGTGCCAGATAGGCCGTCGCGTCAGTAGGGTCCGCCAGATAGCGCGCCTGATGGTCGATCGGGATGAAGTCGTAGACGATCGCCGCGCTGAACGGGCTGCGACGCAAGGCGCGCGCGAGCGGCAGCGAGGAATGGGTCATCGGTGACGGCGAGATGAGGGCCGCCGGAACGGCGCCGGTATAGAACGTGGCACTGACGGCGTCGAAGAGGCCTACGTACGCGTCGCCAAGCGGCGGCAACGCCGGGTCGATCACCCCGATCAACCGCATCGCGGGCATATCGACGCTTGCTTTGCCCGCTAGAACGGCCGCCACGTGCTGCCCGATCCCCCGCTCGCGGAACCGCATATCCTGCAGGCAGCGCGCATCAACCAAGACGTCGGGACCTGGCGTGCGGACGGGTGGCCTTTCCGAGCGGCGGTCCGGGGAGGGCGGCGAGGTCTTCCGCTCCGGTGGGACCGTATCGGGCCGTGCCCGCGTGCTGGCGCGCGTCAACGCCCCGACTCGCCGGCCTGCTCACCGATCAGGTTCAACAACAGGTCTTGCAGCACGGCGTCGATGTCCGCGCCGCCAGCCGCGAGCGCCGTACCGTACGCGCCGGAGTCCCAGAGCCGGGCGACGGCCTCACCATGCAGCAGGAGCGTGATCAGCGCTTCCTGCCGACGCGTATCAGGTTGTTCCCCTGCGCTCATCGGTCAGCTGAACGGATGGTTGGTTGCATCGCGTCACCCGAGACATGCGGTGGTTGAAACCATGCTCCTGCCTGTGCTTCCGGTCGAGATAGTCTCTCCGTTTTTTACGTATATCTAACGTATTAACCATCTTTACGGGCATTGATGGCACTATAGAGCACGCATAGAGTGCAATTGACCGATGGCCGGGGCTCCCGCGATGTCAACGACCATGCCGACGCCGCCTCCGGGCCGGCCCGCTTTCCTGACCCTGGCGATGTGGCTTGCCTGGGTCGTGCGCCCCGAGGTGCGTCGCGGTGCTGCCCTGCATGACGCAGCGGCGCAGCGCGACTACGTCGCCTGGTGGCTATTGCATGGTCGCGCGGAATATCCGGCCGTCTGGTGGTGGGGCCCGGCGCAGGCGGAGGTCGCGATGGAGACCGTGGCGGCGCCAAGCGGCGTGCCCCTGCCGCGTCTGCTGCATGTGCTGTGGGACGTCTGGCCCGCGCTGCGCGATCGCTTCGACCTGACCTGCGCCGAGTCATGCGCCGAATTTCTGGCTTGGTACCGTCTCGTCGGTCCCGCATGCCTTGCCGCCGCGCCGCGGTTGCCGCCCGCATGCATGGTCCTGACCGAGCAGCCGACAGGCCGGCCGGGATGGATCACCGACGGGCGCGTGCCACCTCGAATCGTGGTCGCCGCGGCCGCATCCGCGGCGGCGGACGGCCGTCCGCCCATCCTCGACATGGACCAGCGCCGGCGGCTGATCGCATGGTTCGCCGCCAATCGCGACAGCGCGATTCCGCCTCCGTCCCTTCCGCCCGATGCGCCGGAGCCACTGCCGCGCGCGGTGCCAGATTCCAATCTCGATCCGCGCGGGGTCAATCTTGTCGGGTTCGCTCGCGCCGAAATGGGGATCGGCGAGGATGTCCGTGCCATGTCGGGCGCGCTCGACGCGGCAGGGGTGCGCCACTGCGTGATCGACATCCTGCCGCAATCCGGGGCGCGCCTCGGCGACGGCAGCCTGCGCGCGCGCGTGGCGGCGGCCCCGCGCTATGCGACCACCGTCTTCTGCATGACCGCGATCGATGCGGCCCGCGTCTACCTGCACGACGGGCCCAAATTGTTTGCCGCCGCGACCCGCGTGGGCGCCTGGGCCTGGGAATTGCCGTCCTTTCCGGACGACCTGGTCGCCACGTATGAGCTGGTGGACGAAATCTGGGCGCATACAGCCTATATGGCGGCCTCGTATCGGGCGAACGCCCCCATCCCGGTGCGCCTCATGCCGGCATCGGTAGCGGTGCCGCCTGCCTTGGCCCTGGCAGCCGCCGGCCATCCGGCCCGGCGACGCTTCACCGCGGTCTATCAGTTCGATCCGAACTCCTATTTCACGCGCAAGAATCCGCTCGGCGCCATCGGGGCGTTCCAGCGCGCCTTCCCGCCCGCCGACCGCGCCGCGCGGCTTGTGCTGCGTGTCAACGGCGTGCTCGACGAGTGGCAGGAGGCGCCGGCCCTGCGTGCGGCCTGCCGGGCGGACCCGCGCATCAGCATCCATGAAGGGACGCTGTCACGGCGCGCGATGCTGCGTCTGCTGGCGGGCGCCGATGTCTTCATCTCGCCGCATCGGGCCGAGGGCTTCGGGCGCAACCTGGCTGAGGCCTTGCTGCTTGGCCTGCCGGTCCTGGCGACCGGCTTTTCCGGCAATACGGATTTTCTACTGCCGGCCGAGCAGGTGCGCTGGCGTGCCCGCGGCGTGGGCGAGGGCGAATACCCGTTCGGCGACGGACAATGGTGGGCGGAGCCCGATATCGATGATCTTGCCGCCCGGCTGGCCGTGCTGGCCGAGGCGGTGCGCGCCGGACGCGGACCGCCGGCCGTACCTCGGCGTGCCGCGCCTCCCTGTA
>NZ_BANB01000086.1 GCF_000964365.1 Acidisphaera rubrifaciens HS-AP3
TGCGCGACGCGGCGGTGGGGACGGTGCGGGTGGGCGTGCTGGCGCCGGGCGTCGCCGACGCGCTGCTCGGCATCGAGACCGCCGGCATCGCACCGCCGTTTTCGCCGATCACCGATGGTCCCGCGCTGACCCGCACCGCGCGCGCGACGCTGGCCGCGCGGGGGCTGTCCGCCGAGGCAGCCCTGGCGCGTCTTTATGCCGGGGAAGACCCGTTGCCGGTCGCAGCCGCCGCGGCGCACGCGGCGATGCGCGAGGCGGTCGCGCCGTTCCTGCATGTGCTGCCGGAGGTGCCGGGCGCCCTGCCCGCCCCGCCGGCCGCCACGGGCCCGGTGCGGCAGGACCTGCCGCCACGCCGCCGCGGCTACACGCAGAAGGCGACCGTGGGCGGCCACCGCATCTATCTGCGCACCGGCGAATATGCTGACGGACGGCTGGGTGAGATCGAGGTCAGCCTGCCGAAGGACAGCCCGGCGGTGCGCGGCCTGATGGACAGCCTCGCGCAGGCGATCAGCCTCGGGCTGCAACACGGGGTGCCGCTGTCGGCCTATGTCGAGGCGCTGGCCGGCACGCGGTTCGGCGCGCAGGGCAGCGTCGAGGGCGACCCGGCGGTGACGCGGGCTTCCTCGCCGGTGGACTATGTCGCGCGCAGCCTCGCGGCGAGCTATCTGGGACGGCACGACCTGCCGGAAGCCGCGCCGGAGAGCCCGGCACCCGCGGCGCCCGAATTGCCGCTCGACCTTCCGGCGGCGGGAACGCCCGGACGGCGTTTGCGGCTGGTCGCCAGCCGGACTGGAACATGAGGGGACGCCGATGGCCGGGATGATCGAGGACAGGCTGGCATCGCTCGGCATCACGCTGCCGACGCCGGCGGCGCCGCTCGCCAACTATGTGCCCTGGGTACGCAGCGGCGCGCTGGTCGTCGTGTCGGGGCAGTTGCCGATGCGCGACGGGACGGTGGCCGTCACGGGTCGGCTCGGCGCCGAAGTCACGGACGAGGCCGGGGCGGAGGCCGCGAGGCTCTGCCTGATCAACGTGCTGGCGCAGCTGCGCGCGGCGTGCGACGGCGACCTTGGCCGGGTGCGGCGGGTGATACGGCTCGGCGGCTTCATCGCCTCCACCCCCGATTACGGCCGGCACGCGGCGGTGATGAACGGCGCGTCCGACCTCGCGGTGGCCGTCTTCGGCGATGCCGGCCGGCATGCCCGCAGCACGATCGGCGTGGCATCCCTGCCCGCCGGCGCGGCGGTCGAGGTCGAAGGGATGTTCGAGATCGCCTGAGCGTCCATATTGCGACGCATCATGACGGATGCCGCCGCCAGCTACACACTGAGCCTGCATCCCGCGATCGGGCAGATCGACGCCGCGGAGTGGGACGCCTGCGCCGGGCCGGACAACCCGTTCGTCAGCCACGCCTTCCTGTTGGCGTTGGAGGACAGCGGCTCGGCCGGGGCGCGCACCGGCTGGCTGCCGCAGCACGCGGCGCTGCGCGACGGCGCCGGGGCGCTGATCGGCGTCGCGCCGATGTATGCCAAGTCGCACAGCTACGGCGAATACGTGTTCGACCACGGCTGGGCCAACGCCTTCGAGCGGGCGGGCGGCGACTATTATCCGAAGCTGCAGGTGGCCGTGCCGTTCAGCCCGGTGCCCGGCCCCCGCCTGCTGGTGCGCGCGCCGGCGGCGGCGCCGGCCCTGGCGCAGGCGCTTGTGCAGGCCTGCACCGAACTGAAGCTGTCATCGGTGCATGTGACGTTCTGCACCGAGGCGGAATGGGGCACGCTGGGCGAGGCCGGCTGGTTGCAGCGGATCGGCATGCAGTTCCACTGGGAAAACGCCGGCTATGGGTCGTTCGACGATTTTCTCGGCGCGCTGTCCTCCCGCAAGCGCAAGGTGCTGCGCCGGGAGCGGCGGGATGCCAACGCGGCGGGGCTGACTTTCCGGGCGCTGCGCGGGTCGGAGATCACGTCGCGCCACTGGGATGCCTTCCACCGTTTCTATCGCGCGACGGTCGACCGGAAATGGGGCAGCGCATATCTGACGCGGGGCTTCTTCACGCTGCTGTCGGAACGGCTCGGCGACCGGGTGGTGCTGATGGTCGCCGAAGACCGCGGAAAGCCGGTCGCCGGCGCGCTGAATCTCGCGGGCAGCGAGACGCTGTACGGCCGCAACTGGGGCTGCGAGGGCGAGTATCCGTTCCTGCATTTCGAGCTGTGCTATTACCGCGCCATCGATTTCGCGATCGAGCACGGGCTGAAGCGCGTCGAAGCCGGGGCGCAGGGGCAGCACAAGATCCAGCGCGGCTACCTGCCGCGCGCGACCTATTCGGCGCATTGGATCGCGCATCGCGGGCTGTCGCGCGCGGTGGGCGCGTTCCTCGACGAGGAACGGCCCGCGATGCTGGCGGAGATGGCCGCGCTGGCCGAGGAGTCGCCGTTCCGGAAGGACGAGCCGACCGGGGCGGCTACAGAACGCCGAGAACCGCCTCCGCCCGGCTGACCTCGAAGCCGCCCGGCGCCTCGATCGCGAGATGCGTCACCTTCATGTCGTCCACGATCATGGCGAAGCGCTGGCTGCGCACGCCGAGGCCGCGCGCGACGAGGTCGAGTTCGAGCCCGAGTGCCTTGGTCAGCAGCCCCGATCCGTCCGCGAGCATGATGATGCGCTCGCTGCCGTCCTGGCTGCGGGCCCAGGCCTGCATCACGAAGGGATCGTTGACCGCCATGCACACCACCGCATCCGCGCCCTTTGCCATGATGCCATCGAGATGGTCGATGAAGCCCGGCAGGTGCTTGGCGCTGCAGGTCGGCGTGAAGGCGCCGGGGACGGCGAACAGTACGACCTTGCGGCCCTTGAACAGTGTATCGGTATCGCTCTCCTTGGGTCCGTCCGGGCCGACGGTCATGACCTTCATCGAGGGGAGGGTATCGCCGACCTTGATCATACGGAGGCTCCGTCACTGCGGTTGCGCATGACGGTCGTGTAACGGGGCGGCAGGCGGGAGTCACGCGCGCTCGTGCGGCGCAGCACGAGCCGCTTGCGCGACGATGGCTTCGGGACCACCTTCGCCGCATGGCGATCGAGAGCACCCCCAGGGTCGGCACCGGCGACGAGGGCTGGATGCTGACCGGCAGCCTGCTGGTCGCGATGCCGTCGATGGAAGATCCGCGCTTTGCGCACAGCGTGATCTTCATCTGCGCGCACACGTCGGAGGCCGCGATGGGCATCGTGGTCAACCGCCCCCTGTCGCGCCCGACCTTCGAGGATATCCTGCGCCAGCACGACATTTCGCCGCAGCCCCCGGCCCGGCGTGTGCGCGTGTGCTCGGGCGGGCCGGTCGAGGACGGGCGGGGCTTCGTGCTCCATACATCCGACTGGACGAGCGACGGCACGCTGCGCGTCACCGACGATCTCGCGCTGACCGCCAGCCTCGACGTGCTGAAGGCGCTCGCCGAGGGACACGGGCCGCGCGCTGGCGTGCTGGCGCTCGGCTACGCCGGATGGGGGCCGGGGCAGCTCGATCAGGAAGTGCAGCAGAACGCGTGGCTATCCGTGCCGGCCGACGAGACCATCGTGTTCGACGCCGACACCGACACGAAGTGGCGCCGCGCGCTGGCGAAGCTGCACATCGACCCGCTGCTGCTGTCGGGCGACGCCGGACACGCCTGAGCGCCCGGTCGCCGGCCTTACCAGATCAGGGCGGACAAGGTCGCGACGGGCGCGAGCCCGACGGCGCGTGCAGCGTCGGCAGGATCGAGCCCCGCCGCCAGTTCATCCGCGTGAATACCGCCCAGCACCCAGCACGCATCGATCCCGCACGCCGCCGCGCCGGCGATGTCCGTGCGCAGCGAGTCGCCGATGGCCAGGATGCGGCCCGGCGGCACGCCGAGCCGGTCGATCACCGGTCCGTAGATCGCGGGGTCGGGCTTCCCGAGCGACCGCACGTCGCCGCCGAGCATCGCGTATTGCTGCGCGAGCGCGCCGGCGCAGAGCATCCGCACGCCGTCGCGTATGACGTCGAGATCGGGGTTGGCGCAGATCATCGGCAACGAAGCCGCCCGGCAGGCGGCGAGCACGGGGGCGAAGGCAGCCAGATCGGTCGGGTCGGCCTCGTCGTCCGGTCCGGTGTTGAGCACGAAGGACGCCCCCGCCGGGGTGGGCACCGGTTCCAGATCGAGGCCCGTGTAGACGTTGCGGTCGCGTTCCGGCCCGAGATGGAACACGCGCCGTCCGAGGGAAGCGAACCACGGATCGGCGCGCTCGCGCAGCGCGCGGTGCACCGCCTCGCCGCTCGTCACGAGGTCGGTATAGAGGTCGTCGGCGATGCCCATCGCGCGCAGCGCCGTCCGCGCCGAGGCCGCCCGTCGGGGAGCGTTGGACAGCAGAACCAGCGGCTTGCCCTGGTCGCGCAGCGCGGCGAGGCAGGAAATCGCGCCCGGATAGGGCCGCACGCCGTCATGCACCACGCCCCACAGATCGACGATGAAGCCGTCATACGCATCGGCAAGGGTGGCGAGACCACGCAGGTGACGCATCAGACGGCTCCCGCCAGACGTTCGCGATCGGTGCCGACGGCATCGGCCGCGCGGGCATAGCCTTCGGCGCGCAGCGCCGCGAGCAGTTCGTGCTTGATGCGGGGGATCAGCGCCGGACCGCCATAGGCGAAGCCGGTGTAGAGCTGCACCAGCGATGCGCCGGCCTGCAATTTACGCAGCGCCTGCACGCCGGTCGCGATGCCGCCGACGCCGATCAGCACGAGCCGCCCCTCGGCAAGCAGGGCGGCGCGCGCCAGCATCGCCGTCGCGAGCGCGAACAGCGGCGCGCCGGACAGGCCGCCCTGTTCGCGCGCGAGCGGCGAGCGCAGGGCCGCCGGACGCGCGATCGTCGTGTTGGACACGATGAGCCCCTGCACGCCCCCGGCGATGCACGTCTCGACGATGTCGCGCAAGGCTGCGTCGGGCAGGTCGGGGGCGAGCTTGACCAGGAGCGGCGGCCGCTGCGGCGCGGCGTCGGCGATGGCCGCAAGGATCGCGGCGAGACGGTCGCCCGCCTGCAGGTCGCGCAGGCCGGGCGTGTTCGGCGACGAGACGTTGATCGTGACGTAGTCGGCATGCGGCGCCACCGCCGCGACCATGCGCGCGTAGTCGCCCGCGATATCCGTGCTGTCCTTGTTGATGCCGACATTGGCGCCGAGCGGCCGGTCGCGCCGCCGCGCCCGCCGCAGGTTTCGCAGGAAGACGCCGAGCCCGGCGTTGTTGAACCCGAGCCGGTTAATCACCGCGGCGTCGCCCGCGAGGCGGAACAGCCGCGGGCGCGGATTGCCCGGCTGCGGACGCGGCGTGACGGTCCCTGCCTCCACATAGCCGAAGCCGAGGGCCATCAGGCCGCTCACCGCCGCCGCGTTCTTGTCGAAGCCGGCGGCAAGGCCGATCGGATTGGGAAAGCGCAGGCCGAGCGTCTCGACGGCAAGCGCGGGATCGTCGCGCCCGCGGTCACGACCGGCGAGGCCGAGACGCAGCGCGCGCAGGGCAAGGGCGTGGGCCGTCTCGGGGTCGAGATCACCGAGGCGGCGGGCGACGGTGGAGGCGATGCGCGGCGTCATGGCGGCGGCTTATGCCCCGCGGCCCGTCCGCACGGAAGCCGTATGGCGCCGGCGTCCCTGCCCCATCGGGGGGACTGGCAAGACCCCGCGTGCCGGCGCACCTTGACGGCATGGTCTGGGACGAACCGTATCTGGAGACGTGCTGTCGCGCGGCGCTCCATCGCCTGACACTCGTTGACGCGACGGGGCGGCCGGCGGGGCTGAAGGATGGCCCGTGTCTGGACCGGCTGGCCGGCATGGGCCTGGCCCGGCTGCGCCCGGATGGACGGTGGGAGCCGACGGAGGCCGGACGGTCCCGCCACATGCGCGAAATCCTGCGCCGGACGGGCTAGGAGCCGGCGCCGGGACCGGTCTCGTCGAAGAAACTCCGACGCATCCTCGGCCGGTCGCCGCGGTCGATTGACGAGACGATTCAGGCGAGCGGCACGAGGCGCCGTCCCTCCGATGCCGGTCCGGCGACCAGGATGCGGGCACCGTCGGCGGCCGAAATCATCACCAGATCGCCGGCCGCGAGCATGTCGGCCGCCGCGTCGAAATAGCCGTCCGCCGCCGCCTCGGCCAGCCGGTCGGGTGTCTTGCAGTGCCACAGCGTGAAACCGTTGGCGTAGGCGAGGACCGACAGGTTGCGCAGACTGAATGCCATGCTGGGCTCCGGGCACAAAAAAAGCCGCCGCCCTTGGGGGGCGGCGGCGCGAGGTAACGGAGGGAGGAGACAGCCGGCGGACACAGCTTGCCCGCTGGCCCGACCGTATTAGCCCGTCACGGCGACGGAATCAAGATTATTTTCCTATTATTCTCTCAACCCGCCACGATCCCCTTGACCCGCAGCGGCCATTCGAGCCGCTCCAGCGCCTCGCGCCACAGGCGCCAGTCACACCGCTCGGTCGCGTGCGCGGGGTTCGGCGCCGATTGCCGCTCCCCCCAGATGCGCAGGACCCGCGCGTGAACGAGGTCGATGCGCCGGCGCCGATAGAGCTGGTCAAGGCACTTCACCACGTCATCCGGCTCGCACGGACGCGGCACCGCACCAAGCCCGGCCCGGCAGCGCGCCCCGTCCCGCCGCGCGACAAGGGCCGCCATCGTCCAGTGCCACGCCTCCTCCGCGCTGCGGAACGGCTGGGCCGGGACGGCGGGGGCGGGAACGGCGCGGGCCGGCACGGGCCGGCCGAAAGCGGCAGGGGACATAGGACCTCCTGGGGTGGAACGCGTGAACGTTACCGGAACACTAAACCTTAAGTTGTAAATGCGCGCAATGGTTGTTGGTGATTTTTCCTATTGGCGCCGGCTGCCAGTCCTAGCAGACTGACCCATGGATACGACTCGGCGGCTGGCGCGCCGGTCGACGGCCCACGACACATCGGCCCGCAGGGCGGCATGAAGCACGAAGACATCTGGCGGGCGATCGACACGCTTGCCGCCGAAAACGGCCTGTCGGCCTCCGGTCTCGCGAAGCGGGCGGGGCTCGACGCCACCACGTTCAACCCGTCGAAGCGCTGCATGCCCGACGGCCGGCCACGCTGGCCGAGCACCGAGAGCCTCGCGAAGGTCCTGCACGCCACCGGCGCGACGCTGGAGGCATTCTCCACGCTCGTCAGCGGGGCACGCGCGCTATCGAGCGCCAGCCGCCATCCCGGCCGGCGGATCCCGCTCATCGGTCTCGCGCAGGCGGGCAGCGACGGGTTCTTCGACGACGGCGGCTATCCGGTCGGCGGCGGCTGGGATGAGGTGAGCCTGCCCGAGGTCGGGGACTTGAACGCTTACGCGCTCGAAGTCAGCGGCGACTCGATGGAGCCCGTCTTCCGCGACGGCGACATGGTGATCGTCTCGCCCAACGCCCCGATCCGGCGCGGCGACCGGGTGGTCGTCCGCACGGTCCACGGCGAGGTGATGGCCAAGCAGCTGGCCCGCCGTTCCGCCCGGCGGGTGGAGCTGCGCAGCTTCAACCCGGCCCATCCCGACTACAGCTTCGACCTGTCGGACGTCGCCTGGATCCACCGGATCATATGGGCGAGCCAATAGCGCCACCCCTGCATTAGGCTTTGACCGGCGGTACGACTTGGCCCCCAAATCCCTTGGGCGCCGCGAAGCGGCGGACCGCAACAACAATACGGGGAGGGTCCGCGTGCGGACGCTGCTGGCACTGGCTGTGCTTCTGCCTGGAACCATGCTCGGGGGCGCGCTGTGCCTGCCGGCCACGGCACGCGCGGCCGACACGGTCGATGTCATGCTCGCCCTGGTGACCGACGTGTCCCGCAGCATCGACGACAGTGAGTTCGACCTGGAGAAGAACGGCTACCAGGCGGCGTTCACGAGCCCCGAAGTGCTCAACGCGATCAAGGCGGGCCCGAACGGCGCCATCGCCGTCTCCTACCTGGAGTTCGCCAGCAACTACGAGGTGCGGACGGTCGTCGACTGGACCATCATCCGGGACGCGGCCAGCGCCGATGCCTTCCTCGCGCGGCTGATGGAAGCGCCGCGGTCGTATTACGGCCGTACCGCGATCGGATCGGGCATCGACCTCGCGGTGCAATCCATCACCGGCAGCCCGATCCAGGCCACCCGCAAGGTGATCGACGTCTGCGGCGACGGCACGAGCAACGCCGGCCGCGAGGTCTCGCAGGCCCGTGACGACGCGCTGAAACTCGGGATCACCATCAACGGCCTGGCCATCATCAACGAGCATCCGGCATCGTGGACCTTCGCGCATGTCCAGCCGCCGGGCGGCCTCGGCAAATACTACCGCGAGAACGTCTCCGGCGGCCCGAGCAGCTTCGTCCTGGAAATCCACGACTTCCACGACTTCGCCAATGCCATCAAGCGCAAGCTGATCAGCGAGATTTCCGAGGGGCCGCGCCGCCGCACGACCGCCGCCATCGATACGCCTCCCCGGAACTGAGACAGGCGACAAGGAGGATCGATGGCGCGCGGCGGAGGACTTGACCGGCTGCCGGACGGCGATACGGAGAGCGTTACGCGAGTACCACGGATGCCATGAACAATCCCGCCGTCCTCCCGCCGCCTGACACCGTCCAGAAGTCGACCGCTCCCGCCCCCTCGGCCGCCTCGGCTCCGGCGCCGGCTCCCGCCGGCCAGGCGCCCCCGCCCGACCCGATCGAGGCCGCCCTCGTCCGCGCCCGCCAGGCCGCGCAGGCGAAGCGCTGGAACGAGGCGATGGGCATCTGTCAGGACGTGCTGGCGACCGCCGCGGACCAGCCGGCCGCCCTGGCGTTGATGGGCACCATCCATGCCCAACGCGGCGCGGTCGAGGAAGGGATCACCCTGCTCGAACGCGCGACCGCGCAGCAGCCCAACGTCGCCGGCTGGCACGCCAACCTGTGCGCCCTCTACCGTCTGGCCTGCCGCACCCAGGACGCGGTGCGCGCGGGCCAGACGGCCGTGCGGCTGCAGTCGAACAACCCGCAATACCTGATCAACCTGGCGCTCGCGCTGATCGACCTCGACGAACGCGGTCAGGCGGTGGCGTGCCTCCTGCGCACCCTCGGCCTCGATCCCAAGGAGGCGTCGGCGCATCTGGCGCTCGGCCAGATCCTGCTCGCACAGGGCGAGATGCAGCCCGGCTGGATCGAATATGAATGGCGCAACGAGACCGAGGCGGCAAAAGGCACCCTGCCCCGCATCACCTCCGCCCTGTGGAACGGCATGAAGCTGCAGGGGCGGCTGCTGCTGATCGGCGACCAGGGTTATGGCGACACGATCCAGTTCGCCCGGTACATCCCGATCGCCGCGAAACTGTGCCAGGGGCTGACAGTCGGATGCAGTCCGGAACTCGCGCCGCTGATCGCCAAGCTCCCGGGCATCGAGTCGTGCCATCACCGCTGGGATGAGATCCCGGGCCACGCCGCCCACGCCCGCCTGTCGAGCCTGCCGTATCTTCTGCGCACCGAACTGGACACGATCCCCTGGGATGGGCCCTATCTGAGCCCCGATCCGGCACGCGTCGCTCATTGGCGGGATGTGCTGGATACCCGCCTCGGCCGGGACCGTCCGCGCATCGGCCTCGCCTGGTCGGGGCGCCCGACGCACCCGAACGACCGCCGCCGGTCGATCCGGCTTTCCGCGCTGCTGCCGCTGTCCGAAGTCGCCGGTGTGCATTTCGTGTCGCTGCAGCGGCCGATGCCGGCGGCGGACGTGGGCCTTCTGGGGGCCTTCGCGGGGCTGCGCGACGATGCCGACACGCTATCGGACTTCGAGGAAACCGCGGCTCTGGTAACCAATCTCGATCTCGTCATAACGGTCGATACGGCGGTGGGCCATCTGACCGGCGCGATCGGTCGGCCGGCCTGGATCCTCACGCCCCGTCCCAGTGACTGGCGCTGGCTGCTCGAGCGCAGCGATTCGCCGTGGTATCCGTCCGTGCGCCTGTTCCGTCAGCCGGCGCCCGGCGTATGGGATGTGCCGGTGCGCGAGGCGGCCGAAGCCCTTCGCGCCTTCGTCGCGACCAATCCCCATGCGGGCGCATGACAGAGACCGCGGAGATCGCCGCGACGGGGCTGTTCGACGCCGCGTGGTATGCGCGCGTGCACCCCGATATCGTGGCGGCCGGCATCGCCCCCGAAGACCACTATGCCCGCTTCGGCGAAGCTGAAGGGCGACCGCCCAACGCCTATTTCGACGTGATCGACTACCGCGCGCGTGCCGGCCATATCGGCGACATGTCGCCGCTGCTGCATTATGCCCGACACGGGGAGGCGGCCGACATGGCGCCCGGCCCGAACTTCGACCCCGCCTGGTACCGCGATGCCTACGACCTCCCGCGCAGCACCTCGGCGCTGGCGGACTTTCTGCGCAACCGTGCCAGCCGCCGGCGGCTTCCGTGTCGCGATCTGTATGTCGCGGCACGCAGCGGGCCCTACGCGACACTCCCGCCCGACAGTGACATGTTCGAGGTCATCATTGCCGACCGGCGCCGCAAGGCACTGCCGACCGAAGCCGCCATCATCGGGCAATCGGGCCTGTTCGACGCCAACCATTACCTGATCAACGGATCGGACGTGCACGAGGCCGCGCTGGACCCGATCGAGCATTTCTGCGGCTTCGGTTGGCGGGAGGGGCGGCAGCCGAACATCTACTTCAACACCGCCTGGTATCTGCGGACCAACCCCGAGGTCGAACGCCTCGGCATCAATCCGCTCTGCCACTATATCCTGGAAGGCGAGGCCGCCGGCCGCCGGCCGGTCGTGTATTTCGACCCGCTCTGGTACCGCGCCACGTATGACGTGCCACCGGAGCGCCTAGCGCTCGCGCATTTTCTGGAACGCCGCCGCAGTCAGACCGTCAGCCCCAACGCCGCCTTCGACCTCGCGTGGTATCTGAAAACCTATGCGCAGCAGGTCGGACCCAACCGGGACCCCTTTGCCCACTATCTACAGACCGGCACGTATCGGGATGTCTGGCCGGCGCCGGACTTCGATCCGGTGGCGTGGCGCCGCCGCACCATCGGGCGGCGCACCCGCCACTTTCAGTGGCGCCTGCATCCGGACACGGACAACCCTCTCATCCGCCAGCTGCACGAGGCCTATCGCTAGGCGCCTGCCCTCCGCCAAGCGCGAAGAAGGCCGCGATTTCCGCCGTCGCATCGATGGCGGTCGGCGCGACCCACCGGCCGGGGCGCCCGTCGGGACCAATGGGATAGGCATGATCGACGCCGCTCAGGGCCCACCGCTCAACAACCGTATCGGCGCCGTCGGACGACCACGCCTCATACCGCACACGACCATCGCACACCGAAGCCGACTTCACCGGCGGCCCGGCAAGCCCCTGCAGGGCGCACCATTGCTGCACGAGCAACGCCGCGTTCTCGTCGTTGACCACCTGATCCGCCGTGCCGTGCCACACCGACAAGCGCGGCCACCGGCCCACATATCCGGCGGGAGCAAGGGCCCGTGCGCGACTGTCCCACTGGGCATCGGACATACTGGCCGCCGGCGCCACCATCTTGTGAAGCGCCTCGCCGGCGGAATGGGCGACCCCGACCGGCAGGCCAGCAACCACCGCGCCCGCGGCGATACGGTCCGGCGCCGCCGCCATCAGCGCGGCCGCCATCGCCCCGCCCGCAGACAGTCCAACCACGCATGTGCGATCCGGATCACAATCGTGGCGCGCGCGCAGGCCGTCGACGATGTGACCCAGCGAGGCCAGCTCCGCACGGCCTGCCGGTCCGTCCACGTCGAACCAGTTGAAGCACTGGCTGTGGTTGTTCTCCCGCCGCTGCTCGGGCACGGCAAGGATGCCCCCGGCACGCTCGATGCGCGCCAGCCATCCGCTTTCGCGGGCAAAGGTGGCCGCATCCTGGCGACACCCGTGCAGAAGCAGCACCAGCGGCGGACGGGCCTCCAGGCGGGCGGATTTATATAGCAGGAGCCCCAGCTTGCCTGGATTGTTGCGCTCGAAACGGACACGGCGCAGCGCAGGGCCATCCGTCCCATCCGGTACGTCCGACCGCCGCGCCGTCCGACCGGACGGTTTCGCGCTCCGTCGGGGCGACGATGGCGTGACCAGGGGCATCATGTCCGGCAAGCCAAGCCCCGCCTGCAATCGCCGCGCGGTATCGGCCAGTTGATCCATCCACTTCATGAGAGTGCCTTCGCTAGCGCCGGACCCCGGCCTACCCCTTCGAACGCACCAGTCCGAAGGAAGATTGCTGCGGTGCACAAAATAAGCGGATGACGACGCTGCGCGCTCGGCGAAGCGCCGCCTACGGATGCGTGTGGATCGGGTCGATCCATGGCACGTGCTCGGCCTTCTCCGCCGCGTCGATATCGAGATTGACGACCACCGCCTCGTTGTCACTGCGCACGAGCACGCACTGAAGCGGCTCGTCGGCCAATGCGTTGATCTCCTGATGCGGCACGTACGGGGGCACATAGATGAAGTCCCCGGGTCCCGCCTCGGCCGTGTACTCCAGGCGTTCGCCCCACCGCATCCGGGCACGACCGCTGACGACGTAAATGACGCTTTCCAGGGCACCGTGATGATGGGCGCCGGTCTTCGCGTCCGGATCGATGCGGACGGTGCCGGCCCATATCTTCTGTGCACCCACCCGCGCGGCATTGATCGCCGCGGCCCGCTGCATGCCGGGGGTCTGGGCCGTATTGGCGTCCAGGCGATCGCCCGGGATCACACGCACACCGTCATGCTTCCAGTCCCGGGGACCGGTGGCCTTTGTCTCGTCCATGATCGCTCTCCTGCGAGCCCAGAGTGCCACGCCACCACGACTTGGCAACCCGGACGCCTCGAGGCGAGGCGCACGGCTGCCGTGTGTGAAGCACCTCACAGACATGCGACGTCGATAGGCCGAGATTGCGCCTTGCACTCACGAGGGGGCTGTTCGCGATGCTGTCGACCCAGAGCCGCCTTCGTCCCTTCGCCGGCGAGCGCGCGCGCGTCCAGTTGGAGCATGTCGCGGGCAGCGCGATTGGGAACGCCCTCGATTGGGAAGCCCGATTAGGTTCAGCGATGCGCCCCGGGATGCGCGATGCGCTGCGGGCCTCGCAGCATGTGACCTTCGCCACGGAAGACGGTACCGGGCGCGTGCTCGGCCTCGTGGCCGCGACGTCCCGGTCGACGACGAACGAGCCGTTCCTGCTTCTCGATCATGTGCTGGTCGGGTCGGACCGGGCAGGTCATCGCCTTCTGCGCCGGCTTGTCGCGTTGCTGGTGCTGCGTGTCGCGGGACGGGAAGGCGTGCCCCACGCCATCGCTGCGGCGCTGCCCGAAGCGACGATCGCAACGTCCCTCCGCGATCTGTCGGCCGCCTTCACCGAATCTGCCGCCTACCCGCAAGGCATGGACGCGACCGTGTCGCTGGCGACCGTGCGGTTGGCGACACGAATTGCACACGAGATTGCGCCCTCGCGCAGTTACGACCTTGCCAGGAGCATGCTGCGGAGCGGTGGCCGAGACGCCACGACCGCGTCGCCGGTCGGCTTTGCGGAATGGCATGACGATTGTCTTGTCGTTCTCGACCTGCGGGGTGCCGACGAGACGGTAATCATCGACGATGCCCGTGCGGCGTACCGCCGGCGCTGAAACCTGGATTAGCCGCCTCACACAGACTGAGGCACAGTCGAAGCCGGGGCAGACTGGCGATCACGACACCGTCCCCACCGACGATTTCGCGCTCGACCGTCACGATACCGCCCGACTGGGGCATGAACGAAAGAACGGTGCGGCCGCTTCCGGACGGCACGGGCTCGGGCCCAAGCGTTGTCACAGGAGGCCTCGTCGCATAGGCCACAGACGCAGGCATGGCACGCAAATGCGCGAAATACGGCGCTGCCAGCACAGCCGATACGCCCGCCATGACGAGATGACGACGGCGGCGCACCCTGCGCCGTCGCCGCATCTGCGCGATGTGCTCCCGGCGGCTCATCGATGCAGCGTGCCGGTCAGGGCGTTCCATCCATAGGCCAGCAGCGCCAGCAAGGCCGCCATGAGCAGACTTTTCCAAAACGCCCAGTCCTCGCGGCTGACGAAGCTTTCAGTGACTTCCTTCAGGCTGTCCTGGAATGTCTCGGCCTGACTTGTCAGGGCGGCGCTGAACCGTTCCGACATCTGGCGCAGCCCGTCCTCGAGTTCGGTGTCCCGGTTGCCCAGCTTTTCCACCGCGAGCACGACATGCCGCATCTGCTCCTCCAGTCGCGCGAGGCGTTCGACGACCTCGTCGACCACGGCATTGAACGGGACCATCTTACCCGCTGTCTGGCGCAT
The DNA here is from genome assembly GCF_000964365.1 of Acidisphaera rubrifaciens HS-AP3. Taxonomy (GTDB): domain Bacteria; phylum Pseudomonadota; class Alphaproteobacteria; order Acetobacterales; family Acetobacteraceae; genus Acidisphaera; species Acidisphaera rubrifaciens. The sequence continues at coordinate 14,327 of NZ_BANB01000086.1, forward strand.
GAGCCTCCCCTTTAAGGTGTGTCGGACAGCACGACCGGCTGTGTTGTCGCCGCCAGCGGAAAATCGATCAGCCAGGCGCTTCCGAGATCCGCCGCGATGTCCCACCCGGCAGGCTTGACGACGTCAGACCAGTTGTCGGTGACGGCGTTGCCGCGCCCGATGCGCCCGATGCCCCACGGGTAGAACAACAGGCAGCCATTGCTGGGATTGACGAGGGGCTGCGCGAGGGTGATTTGGAGATGCGTCGGGTCGATGCGGCTGCAGGCGACCGCCGTGACCAGCCTACCGGGGCTTGCGACGGAGCCACCATCCATCACCACGAAGCCGGCGCCCTGTGGCGCGAGACCCGGCAGTTTCAGGTCATCACCGGCGTCGTGCTGAACCGTCACGACGAGTATCGTGTCGCTCTCCCGATAGACATGCGTGATCGCCGGCCCCCCGCGCTGCGGCAGTCCGGACGGCAACGCCGTGATGCTGTCCCCGCGTCCGGCCGTCAGGAGCGCCTGGGCCGCGACGGGAGCGGCTAGGCGTCCCAGGCGGACATTGTCGATCGAGTCGAGATGCGATCCGTCGGTGCCGCCGCGCGGATTGCTGTCGGCGGTCATCGGCATGACGCAGGTGAGATCATAGCCCGCCAAGGTCGACAATTCCTGCACCGTCTCACGGATCATCTGCGTACCGCCGTCCGTGCCAAGACCGAACGGCATCGCGTTCCACCACAGGTGCGGAAGGCTCGCTGCGGTCGCGCCCGGAACCATCGCGCGTTCGAGGGCCACGAAGCGCTGCACCGCCGATTTATACGTTGCCTTCTCGGCATAGGCGCGCGCGCTGTCGCTCTCGCTCCAGAACCAGAAGATGGCATCGGCGTCGGCGAGATCAGCGGCGGTCTGTGCGGCCAGAAAGGCCTGATCCGACAGCCCGTCCGCCCCCAGCGCCCATGTCGACGGGTCGGACCCGTCGCCCGGATCATTCAGGAACGATCCTCCGTACAGCCCGGCATAAAGCCCATGGCTCGCCACCATGGTCTGTGTGGAGCTCGCAAGCAGGTTCCACGCAAGCGCACCGAGATGCCATGCGATTCCCTGCACCATCAGCGACGCGGCGCCATCGTTCTCGACGAAATTGATCGCGTTCGACTGGCCGTTCACGATCAGCGAAACGCCCTTGCGCGGCCCGAGGGCCCAGCGGCCGGCGTACTGCATGACGGCTGCTGCCTCGGCATCACTGAGCGCTCGTTCCCATGTGACGCATTCATTGAGCCAGCATTGCGCGCCGCCATTGGGGGTGCCGTCGTGCAGCAACGTCATCATCGCGGCACCCGCCGGCAACGGATTGGCGGCCCCCGTCGCGACCCGCGTCCCGTCGAGCCACGCGTCGACGCCGATACCGGGCGTGTTCCGCAGCAGCACCGCGTGGGTGTGACGCCGCTCCAGCGCCGACGTCAGGACGGGTCCGCCCGCCCCTGGCCAAAGCGCAAGCGTGCCGGGCACGGTGCTCGACGCCGAGAGCACCGGCATCGATCCCGATTGCAGCAGCACGATCGCCGCACCGTCCCGTCCCGAGTCCTGCCGCAGGTTGGGCCGCGACCAGACAAGGAGGCGCGACCACGCGGTATCGGGGCCGAACTCCACCGCGCCGGCCTGAAAGCCGAGATCGGGCGACAGCGCCGGCTGCAGGAAACCCGGCGTCGCTGCATTGTAGCCGATGCCGCCGAGCAGGCCGGAGACACGCGGCATCGCCGACGCGACCGCCCCACCCGCATAGGCATAGGGCAGCATCGGGCGGCCGCCGCCCGAGCGGTCGGCGACGGCGTATACGGCGCTTCCCCACGCGGGGACCGGCGCACCGTTCGCTCCCAACAGGCCCGCAATCGTGCTGGCATCCCACCAGCCCGATGCACCGACCGCCCCCCCGGGCGAGGTGGCCGTCGGCGTTGCGGTCGCGACGGTCGACGCCAACGCGCGCCAGAGCACGGGCTGTCCGGGGGCCGCCAGAAGCGGACGGCCGGGCGCGATGAAAGCGATGCTCACTGCACGACCACCGACGCGGTCGTCGAGATCAGAAGTCCCGTGATGGCTCCGCTGGTGGCCAGCGCCTCGGCCCAGATGTAATAGCTGCCGGCCGTCGCCGGAATCGTCACGAACGCACCATAGGTCGTCCCGGAGATGAGCGAGCCGACCGCCCATGTCGTCGGGGGAGTTGTGTTCGACGACGACAGGCCGAACTGGACGGTTGCGAACGAGCCCGCCGGCGTAAACGTCGCGTTCACGCCGGTCGTCCCCGACCCTGGGGTAAACGGTCCCGTGCTCTGTGGCCAGTATGGCCCGGCGGTCACCGTGGTCGCGCCGGTCGTCTGCGGCGGCGACGCGGCGGTCGCCGCCGCCGTGGCGACGGTCAGCACCGCGGATGCTGGGCCCTGGGACGACGCTCCCGTGGCGTTGACCTCGATGTCATAACTCGTGGCGGCCGAAAGCCCGTTGAGCGTCGCCGACGTACCGGCGACGCTCACGCTAGTGAACGAAGTCGTGCCGTGCGGAGCGTACTGGACGACATAACCGGTCGCGCCCGCGACGGCCGTCCAGCTCAACGGAATGCTGCTCGCGGTGACGGTCCCTGCCGTCAGGCCGGTCACCTGGGCGAGCGACGTCGCCGACGTCGTTGCGGACATCACCGCGGAGAAGGGTCCCTGTCCGCCGGCTCCGACCCCCGCGACCTGCACGTCGTAACCTGTCGTCGACGCAAGGCCGGAGATGGTGGCGCTCGTCCCCGCGATCCCTGTCTGGGACGTCAGCCAGGTACCGGAGCCGGTGACGCGGTACTGCAGGACATAGCTGGTCGCCCCGCTCGCCGGCGACCATGCGACAGCGAGGCTGCTCGCGGTCACGGGGCCGAAGGCCACGCCGGTGACCTGCGCCGGGACCGCCGCCACGGTCGCGAGAGTCGTCACCTGCATGAGCCCCGAAGCCGGTCCGGTACCCGTCGCGTTGGACGCGATCACCTCTATGTCGTATCGCGTGGCAGGGTTCAGACCGCTCACCACGGCGGCCGTGCCGCTGGTCGTCATCTGACTCCACGACAGCGTGCCGGTCACGCGATACTGCACGATATAGCCAGTCGCCTGCCCCGACACTGGCGCGGTCCAGCCGAGTGCGACAGAACCAGCCGTAACCGTGCCGGCGGCGACCGCGGTCGGGGCACCCGGCAGCACGCCCACGGCGCCACCCGCCAGTGACGCATACACCATCGTGCCGCCCGAATACGTGACCACATACAGCCGTGCCGCCTGACCCGCCGGAATGCTGGCGGTCCCGCTGGACGTCGTCATGCCCGACAGCAGGATCGCGCCGGTCGAGGTGTTGATGACATCGCACACAAAGCCCGATCCCATGGTGGACGGGCTCGCCGTCAACGTTAACGGCAAGGAACACACCAGAAGGCGCCCGTTATGCACGGTCACGTCGAGTGTCGTGCTCGCCGTGAGTTCGACGACCGGACGGCGGTAGCCGGGCAGCTTGCCGCTGATCCAGCTCCAGACGCCGCTGAATGTCTGGCGCAGCAGCGTGCTGCCCCCCTGCCCGACCAGCAGCGTATCCGTATCGGCGGCGACCAGCGCTGCCTGCGCCTCGTCGATCGTCTGGCCGTCGAGAAAATCCGCATAGGTGATGGCGTGATCGCCGCCCGCCTGGCTGACGCCGACGAGATCGCCGGCGGCCAGCGCCGAAACCTGCGGCAGACCCGTGATCGTCACGCCCGGGCCGGCCGGCCCGGCCGGACCGGACGGTCCGGTGATGTTCGCCGTCCTCGCCCATTGCCCGGCGGAGCGCACGTACAGATTGCCCGACGCCGTATCGACATAGGTGTCACCATCGGCGCCAAGCCCGGTCGCAGGCGCGCCGGACCCGCTCCGCAGCGACAGGCCATTCGACCCCGCCGGTCCTGGAACACCCGTCGCACCGGCCGGCCCAGCGAGGCCGACCGGGCCCTGCGGTCCCGACGGACCCGCAGGGCCGATGGGGCCGCCCGGTCCGGTCGCACCCGGTGGCCCTTCAGGACCCTGCGGTCCCGCCGGCCCGGCGATGTTGCCGACCTTCGACCAATCCGTCCCGGCCGCCAGATAGAGATTGCCTGTTGCGACATCGACGTAGCTGCTGCCGGTGACCGTGGGCGTTCCCTGCGGCGCGCCGACGCCCACGCTGATACCGGCGCCCGGCGCGCCGGGCGCCCCCGGCTGCCCGTTGCCCGTTGCGCTGATCGTACCGTTCTGATCGATCGTCACGTTACTGCCGCCGGCAAACAGGCCTCGCAGCAACGGCAGCAGCAGACGCTTGGGCGTGCCGCTGCTGTTGAGAATCACTTCATCCGTCAGCGTCAGCGCCGTCTGCTCCGCATAGGTCGCATGGTCGGCGCCGTCGGCCGCGAGGCTGCCGGATTGCAGGAGCAGGCCGGTGCCGGGCACCACTTGCTCCGGTCCGCCTGGCCCGACGCTGACCCGTCCCAGAAGGCTTCCGGACGCGACCGTGATCGCCGGCTGCGTTCCGGCAAGAAATGTCCCGACGGTGATACCGACGGTCTGCCCGTTCTGGCTCAGCAACAGCTCATCCTGGTTGCCGACCGTCGTGGTGACGGGCAACTGTTGGATCGTTGGCATAGCTAGTCCCTGTGCAAGGAGGTGCGGGCCAAAAGGATGCGGGTGCCGGGGGAGCGGCCGCTTACGCCGTCAGCGCTATCCGATGCGGTGCGCGCCGAGACGAAGTCTCCGGCGCTAATGCGCAAGCATGGTGTAATCGCCGACGCGCAGCCACGCCGTGCCCGCGGCGTTGCGGCACGCCGGCACACCGCTGCCCGCGCCCGATGCCTCGCCCGGCTTCAACGCATCCGATACCCAGATCAGCGCGTTGGCCGGCGCGCCGCTCGCCGCGGGCATCGTCGCGAACGTGTAGGACGGCGGCTCCAGGAACCCGCCGGACATCGAGATACCGTTCTGCACCGTCGCGCCGCCGGTCACGGTGAGCGGCCCCTCGACGGCGGCCGAGGACGTGGACACGGCGGTCGCGAGGAACGTGGTGGTCAGCCGCACCCCGCCGACCGTGCCGTCGTAGAAAAGCTGGATGTTCCCGCCGTAGTCGAACCCGATGCGGTCGCCGGTCCGCATCATCACGGCATAGAACGGCCGCGACACGGCGGTCCCGGCGTTGCCGTCCGTCCCCTGGAGCGCCGAGGACAGCGTGATCGTGCCGGAGATCTGACCCGGCCCGTCCAGCGTGTAGCCGGTGATCTCGTAGGTGTTCGCCCCGATCGAGACGTTCGTGATCGGGTTGCTGGCCGAGACCGTGCCGCCGAACTGATTGCTGCCCATCGTGTAGGGCACCACGTTCGCGACGTGCGCCAGCGTGCCCGTCGCGTTGGCCGTGATCGTGGTATTCGACGTGATCCCGTCCATCACCGCCCGCGCGTCGAGCGCCGACTGGATGTGGTTCCCGGCCACGCGATAGGCGGTGTTGACCCAGCAGTTGTTGAGGCCGGTGCTGTAGAAGCCCTGCGCGACCGTCGCCGGCAGCCCGCCGGCCGAGACCTGCGTCTTGTTGTCGGCATTGAAGGCGTAGCCGCCGCGGGTGCCCGCGTCGTCGATCGCGTTCACCTGCATGTCGTATTCCTGACACGCAAGCGGGCCGGACTGGCTCGACGGCAGCCCGGTCATATCGGCGGCGGTCCCGTAGATCGACCAGCATGCGGGATAGGCCGTCACCCCGGACTGGATGACGCCCGCCGCCGTCTTCGCCGGGTTGCGCGTGATGTGCGTCCCGAGCGCCACCTGTCCGATCGTCGCGGCGTTCGCCCCGGAGTACACGTTCTCCTGGACGGACAGCCCCTCGCTCTGGAAGTTCGATCCGGTCCCGTCCGGGTTCTGGAAGATGTTGGCGACGATGACCTGGCCCGAGAAGCCCTGGTAGCCGCCCACGCCCCGGTCCGAGGTCGGGGAGAACGTAATCAGCAGCGGCGCCACGGCCGCGTTGGATGGGCCGGGATTGGTCAGCGGGCCGACCACGACCGGCCCCGTGACGGTCCCGCCCGCCAGCGGCAGCGCGTTGGCGAACGCCGCCGACGCCGCCGCCTGCGCCGCCGCCGTCGCCGTGTTGCCCACGTACTCCATCGTCGCGGCCTGCAACGGCAACGCCGGGTCCGCCGCCAGCAGCAGCGGCCCGGTCATCTGCGCGCCGGATTTCTGGATCGTGTTCGCGGCGAAGTCCGACATCTTGAGGACGGACGTGCTGCCGGTGGGCGTGACGGTAAAGTGCGACGCGTTTACGGTCGTAAGCGCCGACAGACCCGACATGAACGTGCCGTACGGTACCGCGACGTCCGTGTCGCTTTGCGAGATCGGCACGAGATCGGTCGCGCTGGGCACCGTCCCGGTCGGAAGCTCATAGACCAGAAACGGCGACGCCGTTGCGGACAGCGTGCCGCCGGCAAGCACAAGATTCCCGCCGATCGCGATTCCCTCGGCCACGCCGCTGCCGGACGTATTGCCAAGCAATTCGCCCGTACCCACGGCAAAGGAGGTCTGCACCCCCGCGAGGAGCTGTGCGCGGGTCACCTTGCGAGCGATGCCGGACTGACTGACGATAAGCTCATCGCTGTCGGCGGAGGCGCTGGCGGCAGGCAGCTGATCGATCGTCGGCATTGCGCATCAAACCTGTCAACAGAGGAAGGGAGGCTGCACCGCGGCTAGAACGTCAGGACCGGATTGCCATTCTGATCAACGATGGGCGCGCCGCCCGCGATCTGCAGCGCATCGGGCGGCGAAACGATGGAGGCCAGCGCGACGACCGGCAGTAGCACCGTACGCTGGATCGTTCGCCCGTTCGCCGTACCGATCGCGACCGTCACGCTATAGGTCGTACCGGCCTGCCCGGCCTCGAGCCACAGGACCGCCGACAGGCCGTCCGCACTCGACCGGACCAGTTGCAGATCCCCGGCAGCGTTCGGGCTGATACCCACGTCAAGCGTCGCGATGCTGTCGCCCTCGTTACCGGCAACCGCCGCATCGATGTCGAGCTGATAGTCCAGGATGTCGCCGGGGTCCTTCGCGGGCCAGATCAGCGCCGACGCGGGCGGCGGCTGACTGCCGCGGGCATATGGCACGAACCCGTCGAGACAGACGAGGCGCGCGCAACTCGGGCGCCACACAGGGATGGCAGGGGTCGGCATACCGTTCCTCCTGTTCGGTTCTTGATCGCGCCGAGTGTCTATTCACCTGCCAGGCGGCGCAGACGCGCTTCCAGCTGAGCGAATGCGAGCCGAAGCTCGTCGATCGTCGGCAGCGCCTCTGGCGCCGTCACGACCGGCGCCGTGGCCGCGCGGCCGTCATGCAGCCATCCCACCGTGACACCCGGCTGGTCCGTCACGTCGACCCATCGCAGGCTCGGATGAAACAATGTCGCGATGTCGTCGTCCGTCGACAGAAGCTCGACGACCTGCCGATCCTGTATCCGCGCATAAGTCCGCATCGATGTTACCACCTGACGATGACGAAGCCGGCGGCACCTGCGCCACCGGCGTATGCCGTATTTCCTGCTGGGCCGGTACCCGCGCCCGACGCGCCGCCGCCCGGAAAGACGCCGCTGTTCGCGGTCGTGCCGCTGTTCTGCGTGCCACCGAGCGGCGCCGCCCCACCGATACCGCCGACATTGGAGATGCCCGCCTGACCGTTCGAGCCGCCGGCATTGAAGTCGCCGTTCACGCCCACGCCGCTGGGCGTCGCGCCATTCTGCGGCGACCCGAGCGTCGCCTGCGCGTTCAGCGATCCGCCCGTCGCGCTCACATACGTGCCGAAACTCGACGTGCCGCCCGCGCCCGGCAATGGACCGCCGATCCCTCCGGCGCTGCCGCCGCTGCCGACGGTCACGGGCACCGATAGTCCGGGGGTCAGGCCGGCGATACGTCGGCGCGCATAGCCGCCGCCGGAGCCGCCGCCGCTCGGCGCCGTGCTCGTCGAGGCAAAGCTGCCGGACCCGCCACCCCACAGCTCAACTTCGACCTGCGTCACGCCCGCCGGTACGACGAATGCACCGGACTGTGCGAACGTCTGCACCCCCGAGCCGAACCCCGGTCGCAGCTGCGGCAGCTTATAGGCGACGAATGGTGCCTGCGGCAGCACCGCTATGTCGGCAGTCCCGACCGCAAGCTGTCCATACGTCATCGTGATCGCGTACAGACCCACCCAGCCGTTGTCGACCGGCGGCAGAGTCTGCGCACCTACCGTCGCCGGGGCACCGGCCTTGAGCTGCAGCTGCACGCGCTGCACGCGCTGCGTATTCTGGGACGTGCCGGCGTTGTTTGGTCCCGTATAGGGCTGCGACGGATTGGCGGCGTTGTAATACGGCAGCACGATCGGATTGACGTCGGTTTCGATCAACGTCGCCTGCAGCAGATACGCGATCGCCTGTCCCGCGGTAGAGGGAGCGGCCAGGGCGAAGGATGTCGAGGTCAGGTTCACCCCCATCTTCACCAGCGGATCGGCCGCATCCGCCGGCAACGAACCATATGCGGCGGTATCGACGACGCTCAGCTGCGTGATGCTGCCGGGCCCCACGACCACGCCGAGCGACGGCGGAGAGGTGGGCGTACAGGCAAGGCCATCGACGTACGGTCCCTCCCCCAGACATGCCTGCGCAAGAAAGCCGAGCGCAACCATCGCATTGCGGTTGAGCGACAGGACATCCGTATCAAGCGGTATACTGCCCGCATAGACGATGTTTCGATCCACTGTGTCCTCGGACTTCAGTTGCTGATCTGCATCCACGCCGTGCCTGCGGCTGGCATGACGGCGGCGACCGCCGCATAAAGGTAGGCATCGGTGACCGGCCCCGTCACCATCGAGAGGTCGCCATACTCGATGGCGCCGGCCCCATACCCGGCCGGCCCGCCCCAACCAGCGACCGCGGCAATCCCGCTGCCGGCCGGACGGAATGCCGTCACGAACACCTGAAAAGGCATGGAAAGGCTGCCCCAGGCTCCGGCTGCTCCATAGCCAAGCCCGTTCGCGGCTGCTGCGTTGCCCGACGCAGCACCCCAGCCTCCGGTGTCACCCGCCTGCGCCGGCTCGAAGATCACCGGCGCCCGTGAGGTCAACTCGGTTAGGGCTACGACGATGGCGTCCCGCGTGGCGCGAGGTCTGCCGATCTCTTGCTGGATGCGCTGGCGGAAGGCGTCGTCGCTCTCGTTCGTGCGGCGCAGCAGGCGTATCCCGAACAGATCATTGGCGATCACGTCGAGCCATATACCAGCAGCCGTGGCGATCCGGGTCTGCTGTCGGGCGAATGACACAAGCTCATATGCCCACGACCACACAGTCGCGAGTCCGGACAGCACGGCATCAAGGACCGGCGTGGTGTCGGAAAACCATCCCAGCGGCAGTACCGACTTGAGCCGCGCCGCCATGTCGCTCTGATCACCGGTCATCAGCTGACCACCACGGTCGCGGCCTTGACGACGCCCGCGGCCGGCAGAATCAGATCCGCCGCCAGGCCGTTGATCATCACGTCCGTGACGTTGCTGATCTGCGGCACCGCGTCATACGCAAGCTGGGAGAGTCGCGTCAGCGCCAGCGTCGCGCCAACGGGCTGGCTGTTGATATACGCTTGCACCGCCGCGGTGACCGCCGCGACAGGCGCCGTGCGATCGACGCCCGGCGGCAATGTCAGCGTCATGGTGACCGCCGCGGACACCACCGTGGGGCCCTGGACTGAAAATGTCGTCCCCACCGGCCGGACGGCCGAGACGGCTTGGCTCACGGCCGAAAGAAGGACCGAGGAAGGTGCCCCGCTGCCATCATCGACGGTGACGACGAAGTTGCCCGGCCGCGCCGCGCCCGAGGGATCGACGTTTTCCTCGATGACATAGGTCAGCCCCTGCTGCACGCCCGCCACCGCATACGCCACGGCCTGGGCCGTCGCCTGGGCGCGGCTGCTCAGGAAGCCCTGGAAGCGGGTCCGCACCGCCGCATCTGACTCGACGTCGATGCCGCCGCTGAATGCTACCGGGTTGGTGACAGTATCGATGCCGCTCACGGGGGTCACGATCAGCCCGATCGTCGCCGCGAGCACGTTGCCCGCCTGCCCCGCGACCTCGGCCGTCACCGGCACGCTTATACTGGCGCTTCCCGGCGCCAGGACATAGCCACCCTGCGTGGGACTGTAGCCGGCCACCGTCGGGCTGGCGGTGACGGCGAATGTCTGCGAGCCGTCCTGCGTGCGCACCAGCGTGCCCACCGGCACCGTCGCGGCATTCAACGCCGTATAGCGTGACAGCACGACCGTCCCGGTCGCGGCGACGGCGGGCAGCCGGGTCATGCCGAAATCCGCGATCCAGCTGTCGAGATCGGGCCCCGTGCTGGTTGCCGCACGCGTCACCTGCATCACTTGCACGATCAGCCATTGCATCCATAACCCGAGGGATGCGTTCGCCTCCAGGATGGCGCGCAGCGCCGAACCAACGGTCAGGTCAAGCAGCTGCGTCGAGGACGCCTGCACCGACGCCACCGCGTTCTGCACAAGCGTCGTGAATGTCTGCAGCGACAGCCGCATCCGCCTATCCCCCTACCTGAAACGACAGAATCTGCGTCTGTCCGGTCGGCGCATCGACGTACCGGACGTGGACGTAGACGCTGCCAGCCGCGCCATCGGGCGCGATGCGCACGTCGATCAAGGGTTCCGGCACCCGCGCGACCCGTGCCTCCTTGAAAATCTGCGCCCGGATGGCGGCCGCAATCCGTGCCTCGCTCGCCGGCTGGCCGACGAGCTGCGGCAGCCCCGCGCCATAGGCGAGCTGCCAGATATAATCCCCCTGATTGGTCAGAAGGCGCCGCAGCACCCGCTGCTGCCCCAACAGCGAACCGTCCGCGACCGCGAGATCACCGGTCGCGCCGATCGCCAGGTCCGAACCCCATTGATGAAACAGATCCGGCATCGCGGTCAGTCCTGCGGCGTCGGCGGCCCGCTCACGCCGGGATGCGTGTGCTGGTCGTAATGCTGACGCAGCCGATCGAGCGAGCCGTGCGTATCGTACACGTCGCCGCTGACGTACAGATCTCCCGTGATCCGCACGGACCCGTCCGAGACCAGCTTCAACGCGCTGCCGCTCTGATGCACCAGCCAGAATTCACCGCTCGGTGCTGTCGGCGGCGTTGCGGCCGTGCTGAACGCGCGGCCGGCGATCACTCCATGATCGGCATCGCCCTCATGCGCGAGCACCAGGACCTGGTCGCCGGGCGACGGCGGACACACCATGCCCCAGCCGTTACCCGCCCACGGTGTCAGCACCGGCAGCCAGCCACTCAGCACCCCTTCGGGCTGTAGCGTGACCCGCGCGGTGGCCGAGGACGGATCGACCGACGCCACGACACCAAAGCGTGGTTGCGCAGCCCCCTGGTCAAGCGCCCCCGCCTGCGCCTTGAGCGCATTCAGCAGCCGTTGCATGCTTGCTCTCCATTCTGGATCAGCCGTAAATCGCGACACCCGCAAGAAGCGAGGGCAGCGCCAGAGAGGCACCGCTCGCGGCACGTGCGCGCACCGTCTGCACGAAGCCGCAGCCGTCGCCGATCCGCCGCGTGACCTCATCCACCGCATAGGTCTGATCGAATGCGGTGCCGGTTCCGGAGAGCTGGACCAGCGTTCGCGGCGTGATCGTCAATTCGCCGGGCATGCGGGCGGTGATGGTGCGCTCATGTGACATCAGTTCGGCAAGGCGTATCTGCGCGACCGCCTGCGCCTGGTCAGGCGTGAGATTTGGCCGAACGGATACGTAGTCGCGCACGCCCGCATCGGTCGCGGCGCCGGGCGACGTCGTCCCTGTGGTCGCGGTGACCATGCTCTGCTGGCGGGAGTTCCAGCTTTTGACCGTCACCGAAACCCCGGCCGCGAGCGGAAGCGCATGCTCCATGCGCAGCGCCTGCACCATGGACACATCAACCATCACCGGGGGCGCTGACGTGGATGGCGGCTGGAAGAACAGCCCGTCGCCGGCGACGAAGACGTCGAAGCCCTCCTGTTGGGCCAGAAATACCAGCAAGTCCCAGTCGGTAGTGGTCCGGCTGTAGCGGTCGAGCGTCAGCCGGTCATGCTCGCCCTGGTAGTACCGTCCCACCGGCGTGCTGGTCGCGGTCACGTTGGGCGTCAGCCCGGCTCCCTGCGCCAGCAGCGTCGCAATCTCGCTGGCAGTGCGGTTCGCATAGATGTCCTGTGTCCGCCGTTCGATCAGACGGGCCGTCAGATCACGCCCCTCGATCACCACTGTCCCGCGCAGCACATCGACCTCAACGAGATCGGCCGCGCCCTGGATCAGGCTGACAGCACTCGCGAGGCCGGCGGTACCGATTCTGACCTCCACCGGCACGGATGTCGCCGCCGACCAGAATGCGGCGTCGAACCCGTAATCGAGGCCGAGGGCAAGCCGGACGACGAAGCGGTCCGCGCCCAGAAAATTGGTCGAACAGACCTCCGCCTCGATCGCGCCGAGCAACGGAACTCCCTGCACGAGAACGAGCAGGCTCGGCTGGCGCAGCTGCGGCAACAGGCTACTGCCCGACAACGCCGCCTCCGGCCAGCGGGTTCGGCTGCGGGATAGTCAGCGTCACCACCCCGGACAACACTGGGTCAGCAAGCCCGTTCAGCTGCGCGATACGTATCCATTGCGTCGCGTCGCCGAGATATTGCGCCGCGATCTGGAAGAGATTGCCGCCGGCGACCGTGATCGTCTGCATGATGCCTCACGTGCTCGCGTTGCCGAGGTTGCGTGCCGCGCGCCCGGCATAACCCGAGGCCGTGACCAATGCCGCAAGGCTTCCCGTCGCGGCGCCCATCGCACCGAGCGACGCGATGCCGGCACCGGCGGAGCCGCCTCCGAAAAGCGTCGCCGGATCGATGGCGCCCTCGGCCGTGCCGACCGATGCCGTCAACGCCCCTTGCGCCTGCGCGACACCCGCGCTCGCTGCTAGATAGGCGCCCGTACCCGCCACCGCCGCCCCCGATTGCGATGCCGCCGCCTGCGCCGCGCCGATGCTCGGCACCAGCGGCAGCGCCTGCGCCGCGGCGGCGCCAAGATCAGCGACGACGCTCGCGCCCAGATCCACCGCAGTCTCGATCAATGCCGAGGCCTCATCGCGCACCACGAGGCATTCGAGCCTGAATGGTATCCACCAGCCGCACTGATAGTCGGCGACGAAGCTGCGCACGACGACGGAATAGAAGAAGACGTCCCATATCAGCGGCAACAGCGCGCCCGACGCGCGCAACTCGTCCACCAGCCTTGCCCGCAGCGTGGCGTCGCTGCCGGAAAAGAAGCCACGAAATCCGATGGTCATGTCCTGACGGCCGAGCGCATCCACCACGCGCCGCCCGCCGGGCAGATCATGCACGACGAGGCGCTGCCCGCCGCCGAAGCTCACGCCCGATGCAACCTCGAACCCGTCGAACACGACAGGACCGAGTATCAAGCCAGTGCCCGCCATACGCTGCTCCTGCCTGCGCGCCGATCAGGCGCCGATCGATGCACCGGCCCAAACGGGCGTCATGCGCGGGTCAAACGCGGTCCCGCCGGATGGAGGGCGCGACGCCGCCTGCGTCAGATGGTCCACGATCCATCGACCGAGTTCGGCCCCGTCGATCATGATCGTCCCCGACACCGGAGCCTCGCCGGCGTGCTCGCGCGTCTGCCGCGGCGCGGCGGCTGCCCTCGTCGTCGGACGGTCACCGCGCCAAGCGACCGGTGCCGCCGCGGCTGCCCTTGCACGCAAGACACGCGCTGCGGCGGGTGGATGCGCATCAGGCGGCAGTGCCGTGGGTACGCGGGCGTTGGACGGCCCCCATGCCGGCGCTGCCTCACGCGGCACGGCTTCACCGCCCGGCTCCCCCTTAAATCCGTGCGGGGCCATCGGCGTCGGCGCGACTGCCTCCCGACGCGCACGATCGCCAAAGGACAACGCCGGACTCTGGTGCGCGGGCGCCAGCTGTGCGTCCGCAGCCGGGTCGGCACCCTCTCGTGCGGTCGGATGACCTACCGTCCCGTGCGCCGCCCGCGGCAGCAGCAACGGCCGGGACCTAACCAGCGCTCCTGCCGCGATTGCAGTCAGACGGCGTACGGCCATCGGCGACCGGACGTGTCGGACCGCGTCCGCGGGCCTCCTCGTGGCGCGCTTTTCGCGAGCGGCATCCGCACGCCGGCCGCCAGGTATGTCCGTCATCGCCGCGTTCGCCGCTGTCGTGACGCCCGGAAGCGGCGCAGAGGTCGAAGCCGCCCGCGCCCGCGATCCGCCGACGGCCTCACGTCCGTCTTGGACGCGTCGCGCGGGCCGCCCTACGGCCGCCACCGCCGCCGGCAGCGCGCCCACACGGCCGATCGGCATCGCCTCCCGCACGGCCCCGACGACAGTCCCTGTCACCTCATCCGTATCGCCCGAGTGTGTGCGCACCGGATGCCGCGTCATCCGCACGGCGATACCCCGCGCCAGACTGACACCGCGTGCCATGCCTCTCAGGCGCACAAGCCCGAGACGGCGCGCGATCCGGCGACGATGGGCATTGCCCAACGGCGTGCCGAGCGCTTCGACGCCGGCTTGCACGGCCGGGTCCGACCGGATGCGACCGGCGACGCGGGAGCGTCTCAACGCCTCGTCGGCCGCAGCAAGCGCCGTGGTTACGGGATCAATCATCGTCCTCCCAGCGCAGACGTAGCCAGTCGAACCGGCCGCCCTGCAATGTGCCAAGAACCACAACGTACGCCAGCCGCTCATCCGGCGGCAGCGCGAAGGCGACGTCGAACGGCACCCCGTTCTTCACCAGATAGAGGCAGTCGATCAGATCGGGGTGCCGGCTCAGTTTCCCGCGGATACGACCGTATCCGCCATCGACACGGCCTCGTCCGGCGCCAGCGCCTCCGCCGCGGCAGCGATCCCGCTGTCGCCCAGCCGCGCTACCAACGCCTCGATCTGGTGCTCGTTTGCGGGCATCGGCACCGGGACGTCGTCGATCGCGTGCACGGAGCAGGCAAGCAGCGCCATGCCGAGCCATGGTTCGTTCTGCGCAAGCACGGGCCCCGCCGCCTTGAATAGCCGCAGCTTGTCGAGCGCCGTAATGCTGCGCAGCGCCAGACGGCGTCCGAGCGCATCGGTCACCACGACCGCCTGGGCGGCCGTCGTGAGGATCTGCGCGGAGGGTGTCAGGCTCATACGCGCTGACGCCGCGATGCGAAGAACTCAAGCTTCTGCCGCACGCTCGCGTCGCCCTTCCATTGACCGGCATTGGCCAGCTTGAAGACCACCGTGTCGTATTGATACGTGGAGACGGAGCCGTCGGTCTCGGTCACATACTGATAGACCGTGCCGAACGGCACCGGCTGGCCGCTGTAATACGCCTGCTCGGCCTGCGCGATGAAGTCGTCGGCCGCCGAGTTGCCGCGTTCCAGCTCGAAGCTGCCGTCCCAGCCGCGCGGTAGCTCCGCGGCAATCTGGGTGCCGTCGAGCTTGTCCACCCGGATCGGATGCGTCACCTGCCGCGCCTCGAATCCCGTTACATGCGTCAGATCCACGCGTCCGCCCGGACCGATCAGCACGAGCTGACAATCGCGGCCGATGGAAAACATGTTGATGGGCATGTGCGCTCCTCCTTCAGACCGGCTGGCCGCTGGGCAGCGTCTGACGGCTGACTTCCACCGTCTGGCCGCCCTCGATATTGACGATGAACTTCTCGTTGATCGCCTGGTACTGCACCTGCGCATCCGACTGCACGTAGCCGAGGGCGGTCCGGCTCGACGGATTGTTCGTCGCGTCGCACACGACGTTGAACGGCAGCGACCCGTCCGGGCTGCCGAGCAGGCCCTGCGACAGCATGTTCTGCAGGAAGCTCAGCTGGGTTGCGCGCACCCGACGGAACAGGTCGGCGTTGATAACCTGACCGACATACTGGCCCATTCCGGCAGACAGGGTCGCCGCGATGTAGTTCGTCAGCCGCGTGTAATTGTCGCCGTTGGTCGCCGCATTGCTGCTGGAGTTGTGACCGCCCCGCACGCCCCAGTACGCCCCGCCCGGCTGCGGGTTGGCGATCACGTCGATACCCGCAGACAGGAGCTGGCCGAGTTCGGCGCTGGCATAGGTGGTCGCCTGTCCCGATCCGGGGCTGCCGGACTTCTGACTACCGACCACGCCATAGAGCTGCTTGTTGAGGCTCGACTGCTCCGGCGACATGTTGGCAAGGCGCCCCGCGACAAAGCCCTGCGGCGAGACGAGACGCACCGTGCCGTTCACCTGGTCCGACCACCACAGCCAGTCACCGAACATCAGCTTGGCGGAATAGCTGTCCAGCCCCGCCGACTGCTTCACCGCGACCGCATTGAGGATCGAGTCGCCAGAGGGGCCCGTCAGGATCATGTAGGCGCCTTCGGACAGGCCGAATGCCGCCTGGACGCTCCATTGTGTCGGATCGTCCGCATCGGCGAGCAGCGCAATGCTGCAGCCCTGGCCGCGCAGCGCATACATGCCACGGCGCGGCAGCGTGTCGTTGCCGACCAGCGTTACCGCGCTCAGGCCGGCGGCACCATCCGTGCCGTTGGCGAAGTCATAGCTGGCGATCACCGGCGCGCCGCCCACGGAGTTGCCCGATCCGGCCAGGGCCGTGACGAATTGCGACGGGCCGCGCTGGATGCTGGTGCCGCTGTTCACCGCCGCGGCCATGTTCTGCCAGAGCTGGGCGCCGGTGCCCTGAATGTTGTCGAACAGCTCGGGCTGCAGGCCCGGCAGAGCGATGGTCAGGCGCCAGGTATTGACCCGCGATCCGGCGCTCACGGTCGCCACCAGCGCATTCCCGAGCGTGCCCGGATATAGCGCCGTGAGCATCAGCGCGAAATCGGTCGGCGACGCGCTTTGCACGAGCGTCTGCGCCGCCGTCTCCGTCCCGTCCGTCACGCGAACACAGCGGAAGTTCTGCGCGCCCTGTTGGACGGCGGTGGCAACCTGCGTGCCCATGTCGTACTTGCGCGCGATCACCGGCCCGAACTGGCTGGCATAGTCCGCCATCGTGGCGACCACGACCGGCTGTCCCACCGGGCCCCAGGACGCGCTGCCCACCGCGCCGACGACATCGGTGGGCACGCCATTGAGGACGAGCGTCTGCGGCGGCACGATCTGCACATACAGATCGGGAACCACGAGCGCCGTCGTGTTGATGCTGCCCTGCTGCACGATCGGCATCAGCGGACTCCTTCGCTCTTGGGGGCGCCGGCCGCGACGCGGTCCGTTCCGGCCGTGACGCACACCACATCCAGCGCGTGCTCCCCGGCCAGGATGGCCCGTATCTTCGCCGGATCGGTCACAGCGGCGCCTCTGGCGAGACCGCCGAACGGCCGCACCACAATCAGTTGCGTTGTCATCGTTGCTCCGTGTCAGCCGAGATAGGTGTTGACCGCGTCGACCACACCCACGCCGATCAGCATCGCCGGCTGGGTCTGGACGACGGTCGTTGCGTATTCGACCTCATAGGTCAGATCGCGGCGGAACAGCGCCGCATCCTCGGCGCGGTCGGTCGTCTCGCCACCCGTGCCGCGCAGCCGCGCTGCCGTGCCATCCGGCAGCGTGATGAAGGCAAGTGGCGCCAGCGCGGTATCGATCGCCGCCGCGATCACGTCGCGCGTCGCGTAATCCGGGCACCAGCAGGTAATGCGGAACGTCTGGGTCTGCCGCCGCACCTCGCTGATCGCGCTCGACGCCACGGCGACCCGGGCGACGAGCCGCCCCGCACCCGGCACAGCGATACTGGCGCCGATGACATTCGCAACGCGGTCAGCCCGTATCAGGACGCCGAGATTGGCAGCGACTAGATCCAACGCGTCGCCGGCCTGCACGGTGTATACATAGCTCTTGTCGTCGACGATCATACCGGCGAGGTCGCCCGCCGCCGGCGTGCCGGAAAACGTCGCGGTCCAGCCGCTGACACTGGCGCTCATGCCGGCGCCCGCCGGCGCGATGGCGTGCCAAGTCGCTGGATAGCGCGTCGTGTTACGCAGGCTGCCCTCGACCGGCGTCACCGTCACGTTGACGGTGCCCCGGGCAAGATCGGCTTCCAGCGCTGCCGTCATCGGCCAGCCGCGATAGATGCGCGCGTCCGCCCCGCAGACGCTCGGCTGATCGGTGCCGCCCGGATAGACGGCGGCGGCGACCAGCGTCGTCACCACCGTCTCGACATCGCTTTGGTCGGCCATCAGGGCACCGCCTGATGCGCGACCAGCCGCCAGCCGAGTGTCGTCAGTTCCGCGGACGCCACCACGGCACGACGGCCGAGATCATCGACCAGCAGATCGGCCGGCTCCAGCACCAGATCCCGCAGCGGCGGCAGAAGCACCGACCAGACCGCGAGACCCGCATCCCCCGGCAACGCCGCCTCGGTGCGTGCGGGCCGTTCGGTCGCAAGGATGCTCACCGGCCACGACCGCAGCAGCGTCCGGCTGTCGCCGAGATTCACCCCGCCATATCCGCCGGCCCCGACCATGCGGGTCGTGACCGGGCGCACGAATGTGGCGACCCGGTCGGCCCGCACGCACAGGGCCGGCATCAGCGGTGACTGCGCCGCGATGAACCAAAGTGCCTCGCCTTGCCGGAGATAGTCGCCGGCCACGGTGTAGGCCGTGTCGAACAGGCCCGACCACACCGCGTTGCCATAGCCGGGCGGACGCGCGAACCGCTCGTCCGGCCCGGTAAAGGCGGCATGCAGACGCACCACCCGGTTGATCGCCTCGATCGGCGGCCCGGCATCACGCGGACGGAAGACATCCGTGGTCAACCCGATCGCCGCCGCCGCACGGCCAAGCGCGCGCGCGACGGTATCCTGCCGCGCCCAACCCGGGTCGGCGGCGTCCATGCTCGGCGGCAATCCGCGCATCACACCACCAAGGTCAGCGTGCCGTCGGACAGGGCCGGCCCCGGCGGCAGACCGAGAAAGCCACACAGCCGCCGCCGCCAGCCGTCGAACAGGCGCATGCGGTCCTCGACCTCCCGCGCATTGTGCCGCCATACGGCGGCCTGATCGGTGTCGAGATTGGCGGACGCGCCCGGCACCGCCGTCTCCAGCCCGGCGAGCGTTGCGAGATATGTCCGCACCACCGCCAGCTCCGCGTCCGCGAGGTTGTTGAGCCGGTATTCCATCAGGCCGTAGGCCTGAAAGAACCGCCATCCCTGAAACCCCGCCGCCCCGGCGCCATAGGCGGGATACCCGCAATGGCGCCGGACATCGGTCTTCTCGGCATCGGCGAGCGGCGGCTGCGTCATACGACGGACCCGTCGCCGAGCGTGAAGTAGAGGCTGCCGGAGCCGCTCGCGAGCACCGCCGCCGCGAAGCGCGTGTGCGCGTGCGCGGCAAGCAGCACCCGGCTCCCCGGCAGCACCGGCATCCCCGCCGGGGTTGCCGTCACCGCCGCCGTCGCGCCAAAGGCGACAAAGGCAACGGACGCCGTCGCATTGGTCACCACCACGCTCTCGCCTCCACCGCTCAGCGCCACGGCGGAGGAGGCGGTCCCGGCCGCCAGGCCGACGGTCCCCGCCGGCCGGAAAGGCTGGTTCGATCCGATCGACATCGGGATCTCCGTCTCAGCCGATATGCTCGATCATCACGGCACGCTTGTAGGCGGCGTTGGTCGCCGTCGGGATCGTCGTGCTGTTGGTCGTGGTGTCCGTCGGCGCGCAGAAGCCGCCGATCCAGTACCAGGACTGCGCGATGATCTGCTGCAGCCGGTCGATCGGCTCACGCGTCACCATGGCCACGCCATCCACCATCGACACGATCGAATCCCGCGGCGCCACGTCCTCGGTCGCCATGCCGGCGAAGTCGCCTTCGATCAGCGCACCCTGGCCGCACACGATCGGCCGCCGCACGACCAGGCCGGCGAGCGACGGATGCGGCTGCACATAGGCCTCGGTCGTCGGGATGAAGCGCAGCCCCAGGAAATCGTTGACCATCGCCCGCCGGAACACCTGGTTCGCCGACGTGGCCCCCTGGAACAGCTGACGAAAGTCCGGGTCCGCGAATAGCTGCCGCGCCGACACCGGATCGAGGTAGCAGTTATAGACGCCGTCGATTTCCGGCACCGCGTTCGTGCGCAGCGCCGCGACCGCATCGAGCAGGTTGCCCATTGTGAGCGTGTCGCCGGCCTGCAACGCCGCCGTGTTCGTCCGACCCGCAGGCCGCTCGATCACGGACGCGTTGGCCGCCGTCACGGTATTCCCGGCGGTGGCGTCCGCGACCGTCACGTTGGCCGACAGCGTGAGGCTGCCGGAGACGCCGCCCGGCGCGGTCGAGACGTTCGTTGCGTCGGGGGCCGCGCCCACCACCTGATAGACGTTGCTGCCGATCGTGACGGTCAGCGGCGCCGTCGTGCTCACCGGGGCCGGGACGCCGTAGGCGAAGGTCGTGGTGAACCCGCGGATATCGTCGACGGAGATCGCCGGTCCGGCGGCCGCCAGCGTGGTCCCGACTCGGGTGTTCCCGCTGAAATAGGCGGCAAACAGCGCGTTGCGCGCCAGCTCGTCGAGGCTGCGCGCCGCCTGCTCACCGTTCACATAGGCATTCTGAAGGAACTGGCTCGCGATACCCACGCGGCTCGTGACCATGTTGAGGTCGGTGGTCGCGGCATAGTGATTGATGCTGAGCGTGTATTGCTCGACGCCCCACGTCGTGGGTGTGAGGCCGTTGTCGAGATTGGTGTTGGTCGCTGGCGCGAGCGGCACCGTCACGCTCGGCTTCAGGCCAGCGCGCGTCTTGGTGAGCGTCTCGCCGATGCCGACCGCGATCTCCTCGCGATCCGCCACGGCCCGGTAGCCGAGGCGCGACTGCAGCGCCTGCTGGAACTCGCGCTCCAGGAAGCCCTGCTGAATGATCGGCTGCAAGGCGGGGGGGAAGTTCTGTATGCCCATCATCATCCTCGATCAGCGGTGTTGCGTGCCGGGTCCGACCGGTCCCGGCGAAATCGGATCAGAACCGGCGACGAAGCAGCTCGCTCCGTGCCGCGCGCCATTCGGAATCATCCATCTCGGTCGCACGCTTCTGCCGCGGCGCCTGCGCCGGCGGCACGCTCGCGGCACTCGATGAGGAGGCGCCGGTGAACAGCCACGGCTTGTTGCGCCGGAGCTGCGCCACAACCTGCGCCGCACCCTCGACCTCGCCGCGATCGTTGAGGCGCGCCTGCGATGCGTCCGCGAGCTTGAGGCCGTCCATGTCCACGATGCCGGCCCGCAGCGCCTCGGCGCGCAGCTCGGCCTGCACGATGCGGGTCTCGGTGTCGCGCTGGACGGATGCGAGCTGCTGTTCCAGCGTCTCGGCGCGCTGACGCAGCTCCGCGACAATGGCCTCCGGGGTAGGCGCGTCGGGGTCGGGCATCATGGCTTCCTGTTGTTGCGTCGATCGTTCGTCACGCGGCCGCGCTCGGCCTCGATATCCTCGATGTCATAGGCATCGGCGACAGCCTGGAGCGCCGTCTCGCGCGAGATCGTCCCGTTGGCCACCAGCGCGGTCAGCGTCTGCGCATCGCGCAGCCGATCCTCCGCCGTCAGCGGATACCAGCGCGGCCATTTGAGCGTGATCCGCTCATCGGGATCGGGCCGGTCCAGTTCGGCACCCAGAATGCGCAGGCGATAGACCTGCGCCGCGCGCAGAACCATGCGGATGAGCGCCACCAGCGCGCCCTCCCCGTAACTGACGCGCAGGTTGTCGGCCAGCCAGATAAGGCCCTGATTGAGCATCTCCAGCGCGCGCCCAGACTGCGCCGCCGTCAGGCGGTCCGGATTGACCCGGCTGCCGTGCACGCTCTCCAGCGCGAATTCCCGCAGCGTGCGCACGTAGTCGATCACGGCGGCGGACGCGGTGCCGCCGATCTCCAGCAATTTCGCGTCACCCTTCTCGCTGAGCACGAGTGCGTTGCCGCCGCCCTTCACCAACTCACCGTCGGCGGACGCGGGCTCCTTGATGATGAGCGTCGGATCGCTGCTGTATTTCAGCCCCCGCCCGGCCTGGCTGAGCTGATAGTCGATCTCGATGGACGTCTCGACAGCGGGGCGGAACGTGCACGCCCCGTCCAGCGGCGACCCCGTCGCCGAAGGGCCCGGCAGGTTGCGCACCCACACCAGCGGCACGAAACCGAGTCCGTGGCGGACCGAGCGCGCCTCATCGACGACAGGGGCGGAATCCGCGCCGACGACCAACGGAACGTACCAGGTCTCCTCGTCGTCGTCCCACCGGCGGGTAAACCAATAGACGGCACCCGGATCGGCGATGTCATAGCCGCTCTCGGCCAGCAGATGGCCCGATACCTTATAGCGTTCGGTGACGGCGATCAGCGTATCGGGCGCCTCGTGGTCCCAGACCGGCGACAGATGCGCGGTGTCGAGCACCGAGAAATATACCCGGCCGCGCAGCACGCGCATGAGGATCGCGACCGACCCCACGCTCCCGCGTATCGCCGCCTCGATCATCAGCTGATTGAGGCGCGTCTCCTTGACGAGATCGGCGATCCTTCCTGCGAGCGTGCGATCGGCGCACGCCACGGTCGGGAAATGCCCCTCGCTGAACAGCAGCGCCACGCTGTCTTCGACGACGACGCGACACAGGCCGTACCGCACGCTTGGCCGGCGGGCGCGCAACGGAACATACTCGCCCCCTGCGGTGCGCTCCTCATGAAATTGGTAGTGCAGAACGTCATAGATCGTGCCGTCCAGCACGCGGCGCAAAATATCCAGCGTCCGCGCGCGCGCCGACAGATCGCGATCCCGCGGCACGAGATCACACAATGTATCGAACATGCCCGTCCTTCCCGGATCAGCGCACCAGCAGGGGAGAGAAGACGCGCTTGGCCGGCGCGCCCGCGGTCAGAAGCATGCCGAAGGCGCGGGCCAGCGCATCCACCTGGTCGTCGAACCTCCCACCGGGGAACTCTTGCAATTCGGCGAGAAACGCCTGGTTCCATAGGCCCTTGACGATCGCGATGTTGCCGGCTTCGGCCTGCGCGACCACCGGCAGCGCCCGCACCTCCTTCGAACCGGTCTCACGCGATGTCTGCACGCGGTAGCCGGCAAGCGCACCGGCGATCGCCGTCACCTGCATGCGGCCCGCCTGCCCTGGGTCCTGGGGGATGCCGATCGATACGGACGGCCCGTCCCGAAAGGCGGCCGCGCGGATCTGCTCGATGACCTCGTGAGGCGATCCACGAAAGCGGATCACGTCAAGCACGACGAAACGTCCGCTGCGCTCGCGCACCATCTTCAGCCCGACAGTACAATCGGCGTTGCGGTTCTTCTCCTCGGGCGTCGAGGCAAGGTCCCAGCCGCGCACCACCGGCACGTCGCCGGTCACCGGCGCATACGGCAGCACGTCGATCCGCGCCTTGCCGAACAGACCTCCGTCCGGCGGCTGGGGCTCCTGCTGGAATTGCGCCTGCCAGACGCGCTCCCCCACCGAAGCCCGCTTTCGTGCCAAGGCCTGTTCATCCTCCCATTCCGGCCAAAGTGCCTCACCAGACGCGCGCCCCAGCGGATCGCCGTCACCGGCGATCGCCGGCAGCCGCAGACAGGTCCATGCCTCGGGCTCATGCGCCAGCAGCCGACCGCCAAGGTCGTCTTCGTGCCAGCGCGTCATGATCAAGATCACGCGTCCCTTCGGCCGCAATCGCGTGATGAGTTCCGATCGATACCAGTTCCAGAGATGATCGCGGGCGCGCAAGCTATCGGCCTCGTGCATCGACTTCACCGGATCGTCGATGAGCACGAGGTCCGCGCGGCGCCCGATCATCGGCCCACGCACGCCGGTCGCGAAATACTCGCCACCGATCGTCGTCTTCCAGCGTGTCGCGGCGCCACCCTGCTTGCCGGCGAGCTGATAGCCCAGCCACGCCGTCTGCTCGCCGATCATCCACCGCACCTGTCGCCCGAAATGCGCAGCGAGATCCGCGGTGTGCGACACCGCGATCACCGAGCTTGTCGGATAGCGGCGAAGAAACCAGGGCGGAAACAGGATGGAGGCATAGGTCGACTTCGCCGATCCCGGCGGCATCAGCAGCATCAGCCGGTCGCTTTCGCCGGCGGCAATCCTCTCCAGCTCACCGATCAGCAGCCGGTGGTGACGTGCGGGCGTCTGTCCGGACAGGCGCAGGACATGCGCCGCCCAATCGGCAAGACCGTCATCTGGGTTCACTGCTGCGGGGCGTGCGGTTACGGCACGCGCAGCGACCTGCGGGCCCGGGAAACATCAGGGGCGCGGAGGCCCCGGTCTTGCCGACGGCGGCGCCGATGCGCAAACCGCCATCATGTCGAAAGTCATACCCTTCGCTGGGGTGTCTGGGCAAGGACTTTTTTCTTATCGACGGAGAAGACCGATGAACCGCTCCCTCTTGCGCCAGTCGCTCCTGGCTTGCACCTCGCTCGCGCTGCTCGGCGGGTGCCAGACGCTGCGGGATACGCGCACGACGCTGTCGTCGTCGCTCGGCACCGGCGAGACGTTCGCCATCTACGGGCTGGAGGGACGATGGGCGGGCAAGACCACGCCCGACACACCCGACTGCGTCGGGCCGACCACCGCCATCCTCACGGTCGGCAGCGACGGCTTCGCGCTCGATCCGTTCGCGAGCACCTTCGTCATCGATGGCAAAGTGTCCGCCGGCGGCGCCTTCGCGGGCACGCTCACCCGCGACGTCGCGGGCGCGGGCAACAAGCACATCGAACGGAAACTCACCTTCGACGGCCAGGTGCGCAAGCAATCGGACGGATCGGAACAGATCGACGGGCGGCTGCAATCCGGGCGATGCAGCTGGCATGTGTCGTTGCGGCGCGCCTGACCCCGAGCGGCCGGCGCGCCGCGCGCCATCAGTCAGCCCGGCGGCCGAGGGCGGCGACGATCATCGCCACGCCCTGCGCGTGCCAGCGCTGCACCGCCTTGTGGTCGGCCCCGAGGACCTTGCCCAGCCGGCGCCATGGGAACAGATGCCGCTCCGTGATCGGGTGCACCAGGCTGCGGGCCCCGACGATCCGGCGCAGCACATACCGGTCCTCCGGGATCAGCCCGATCCACGCGAACGCCTCGTCCATGCGGCTGATCCGCGCGCTCGACGGCGTCGGCGGACGCGCCGGCCCGGCCGTCCAGCCGTAACTCTCCGCCGCCGTGTGGACCACCTCGAGCGTCGACAGACGCATCCGCGTGCTCGGCCCCGTCGCCGGCATGGCCAGGATGGTGGCGCCCGCCTCTTCCAACCGCGCGACGACATAGGGCGCATCCGGCGGCGCGGCATCGCCCGCCTCATGTGGTCGGGCCGCCATGCGGGCGCGTCGGGTGATCTCCGTCTGATCGACCCGTGTTTGCACCGTGGCCCCCCTCACCGCGCGAATACCGGATAGGGATAGGCCGCGCCGTCCAGCACCGTTCCGTCGGTCAGCAACCCCCAGGTCAGCGGGTGGCCGGCCGGCAGCGGCGGGCGGCTCATGTCCTCGGCCGCCTCGCGCGGCATCGGCGGGGGCCGCCGGGC
>NZ_BANB01000085.1 GCF_000964365.1 Acidisphaera rubrifaciens HS-AP3
GGCGCGGCATCTCCTGACGCAGCGCCCGGCGCGCGGCGCGCAGCACGAGCTTGCGCGCCTCGCCCTCGGCCAGCGGGTCGGGGGTGAAGCGGAACCCGTCCACCTGCCCGACCGGATGCCCCTCGACGATCACCGCTCCGGTCGCCGTGACGGCGGACAACAGCGCCTCGCTCTCCGTCGCCTCCAGCCGGCGCATCAGATGCGCCGACCGCCGGTCGACGAAGCGTGCGGTCAGCCGCTCGTGCAGCGCGTCGGAGATCGCGTCCTCGATCGCCCGCGCCCGCTCCTGCCAGTGTGCCGCGTCGCGCAGCCAGTCGGTGCGGGCGGCGATATAGGACCACACGCGCACGCCCGCGAGGCGCTGCATCAGCGTGTCGATGTCGCCCTCGGTCCGACCCAGCGCGTCGAAGGCGCTGGTCAGCCACGCCGCCGGCAGCGCCCCGTCCTGCACGACATGGGTGAAAACACGGGCGCAGAGCCGGGCATGGCTGTCGTCGGCGAGCTTGCGGAAATCCGGGATCTGGCAGGCATCCCACAGCAGCCGCAGACGGCCGCCCCCCACGCTCGCCGCGCGGATCGCCGGGTCGCGCGCCAGGACCGACAGCGTGTCCATGTCCGATGCGTCGTTGCCCCGCACCAGGCCCGGCAGCGGCGGCGGCGCGGCGAGGGAGGTCAGCAGGTTGTCGATGGAGGAGAAGTCGAGCGTGTCGTTGCGCCAGCACAGCTGCTCGATCGGGTCGAAGCGGTGCGCCTCCACCGCGTCCACGATCTCCTCGGGGATCGGCGGGCTGGTGCCGGTGGTGCCGAACGTGCCGTCGCGCATTCCCCGCCCGGCGCGTCCGGCGATCTGTGCCAGCTCGGCCGCGGTCAGGCGGCGCGGGCGGTGGCCGTCGAACTTGGTCAGGCTGGCAAAGGCGACATGGTTCACGTCCATGTTCAGCCCCATGCCGATCGCGTCGGTGGCGACCAGGAAGTCCACT
Organism: Acidisphaera rubrifaciens HS-AP3; assembly: GCF_000964365.1. Classification (GTDB taxonomy): domain Bacteria; phylum Pseudomonadota; class Alphaproteobacteria; order Acetobacterales; family Acetobacteraceae; genus Acidisphaera; species Acidisphaera rubrifaciens. Next base: position 981 of record NZ_BANB01000085.1, read on the forward strand.
TCCTTGTCCTGATACAGCGCGACCTGGGCGTTGCGGGTGCGCGGCGACAGCCGGCCCATCACCACCGCGCAGCCGCCCCGGCGGCGGCGCAGCAGTTCCGCGATCGCGTAGACCTCGCCCGCGGAAAACGCGACGACCGCGCTGCGCGGCGGCAGGCGGATCAGCTTGGCGGCGCCGGCATGGGTGATCTGCGACAGCCGGGGGCGCGTCTCGATCTCCGCCTGCGGCACCAGCCGCTGCAGCAGCCGGCGGATCGTCTCGGCGCCGAGGAACATCGTCTCCACCAGCCCGCGCGCATGCAGCAGCCGGTCGGTGAAGACATGGCCGCGGTCGGGATCGGCGCAGAGCTGGATTTCGTCCACCGCCAGGAACTCGACCGGCCGGTCGAGCGGCATCGCCTCCACCGTGCAGGCGAACCAGCGCGCCTCCGGCGGGATGACCTTCTCCTCGCCGGTGATGAGCGCGACATGGCGCGCGCCCTTGCGCGCGACCATCCTGTCGTAGTTCTCGCGCGCGAGCAGGCGGAGCGGAAAGCCGATGATGCCGGAGCGGTGGGCCAGCAGCCGCTCGATCGCCAGATGCGTCTTGCCCGTGTTGGTCGGGCCGAGGACGGCGCGCACCCGTGCTGGAAACCCGAGGCCGTCGCCGCCGCCCCAACGGGTCGGAAATGGTCCCGCCATATCCGCAATGTCGGGCCTGCACCCCGGCTTGGCAAGCGTTGCGGCAGGCGCGCGCCGGATTGAAACCGTGTCAAAACAGCGACATATCGCCGCCCGGAATAGCCGGCAGCACGGAGGACGCAGCAATGGACGGGCAGGAACAGGCGGGGACGGCGACGGTGGAGCGCCACGAGTTCGGCGCCGAGGTCGGGCGGCTGCTCGATCTCGTGGTCCACGCGCTGTACTCGGAGCGCGAGATTTTCCTGCGCGAACTGGTGGCCAACGCTGCCGACGCGACCGACCGCCGCCGGTTCGAGGCGCTGACCGATCCGTCGATAGGAGCCGTCGATTCCCCGGCGGTGCGCATCGTGCCCGACAAGCCGGGGCGGCAGTTGCTGATCGCCGATTCCGGCATCGGCATGAGCCGCGAGGAGCTGGCGCAGAACCTGGGCACCATCGCCCGCTCCGGCACCCGCGCCTTCGGCCACAAGCTCGCCGAGGCGAAGCCGGAGGAGCGGCCGAGCCTGATCGGGCAGTTCGGCGTCGGCTTCTACGCCGCCTTCATGGTGGCCGAGCGGGTGGAGGTCACGTCGCGCCGCGCCGGCAGCGACGAGGCCTGGACCTGGGCGTCGGACGGCGCCGGCAGCTACACCCTCGCGCCCGCCGAGCGCGAGACGCCGGGCACCGACATCGTCCTGCACCTCAAGCCCGACGCCGAGGAGTATCTCGACCCTGACCGGATCGAGGCGGTGGTGCGCAAATGGGCCGACCACATCACCGTCCCGATCACCATCGCGCGTGACGGCCGCGACATCGCCGCCAACGAGGGCACGGCACTCTGGCGCCGCCCGAAGGCGGAGGTGAGCGAGGCGGACGCGAACGCCTTCTACCGCCATCTCGGCCACATGTTCGACACGCCGTGGGCGACGATCCACTGGCGCGCCGAGGGCACGGTCGAGTTCTATGCGATGCTGTTCGTCCCCGGCAGCAAGCCGTTCGAGCCGGTGGAGGGCGAGCGGCGCAGCCGCGTGCGCCTGCACGTCCGGCGCATGTTCATCACCGACGAGGCGGACCTGCTGCCGCCCTGGCTGCGCTTCGTGCAGGGGGTGATCGACACCGAGGATCTGCCGCTCAACGTCTCGCGCGAGATGCTGCAGGCGACCCCGGTGCTGGCGCGGCTGCGGCGCGCGGCGACGGGGCGGGTCCTGTCGGAGCTGAAGACGCGGGCCAAGGACGCGGCCGACTACGCCGCCTTCTGGACCAATTTCGGCTCCGTGCTGAAGGAGGGCGTGTGGGACGACGCCGAGCACCGCGCCGAGATCGCGCCGCTGCTGCGTTTCCGCAGCTTGCGCGCGCCGGCCGAGGAGGGGGCGCCGGCCGAGGGGGAGTCGGCCAAGAGGACGCCGGAATGGGTCTCGCTCGCCGAGTACGTCGCGCGCATGCACGAGGGGCAGGATACGATCTGGTATCTCGTCGGCGACGACGCCGCCGCGCTCGCCGCCTCGCCGCAGCTTGAGGGCATGCGCGCGAAGGGCATCGAGGTCCTGCTGCTCGATGACCCGATCGACAGCTTCTGGCCGGAGCGCCTCGATAGTTTCGAGGGCCGCAAGCTGCGCAGCGTCACGCAGGCGGCGGCGGAGCTTGGCGGCGCGGCGACGGCGGAGGACGTGTCCGTGCTGACCGCCGCGATGAAGGAGGCGCTCGGCGATCGTGTCTCCGACGTGCGCGCAACCGGCCGCCTGACGGACAGCGCCGTCGTGCTCGCCGCCGCGGCGCACGGCCCCGACCTGCAGATGCAGCGGTTGCTGCGCCGGTCCGGGCGCGGCTTTCCGGGCGGGGCGCCGGTGCTGGAGATCAATCCCGGCCACCGTCTGCTGCAGGGGCTGCTCAAGCGCGACAAGTCGGTGATCGCCGCCGCGAGCGAGACGCTGTTCGACCTCGCCTGCATCCAGGACGGCGAGCTGCCGTCCGACCCGACGGGGTTCGCGAAGCGGGTGACCGCGATGCTCGCCGATCGCCTCGACTAGGGTTGCCGTGGCCACGGCCGGGCCAATAGTCAGGAACGGGCCACCGGTATAGCCGGGGCCCGTGCCATCTTTTGTTGCGATGGCGCGGCGTTTTTGCTACCGGGGGTTGTTGCTCGGCGGCGAAACGGATGGGCGCCGTGCGCGTGGCCGCCGCCCGCGCGCACCTCGCTGGCGCGGGGGTGCGGGCGTGCGGAGGTGACCACGTGACGACCGACCTGCCTTGCCTTCTTGAAACCACCGCGCCGGAGCCGACGCTGCCGATATGGCCGGTGCGGCCGGACGGACTCGCCGCGCGGCTCGACGCGCTGCCGGGCCCGGCGCGGGCCTTTGCCGAACAGGCGGGCTTCACGGCGGAGGCGCAGACGCTGCTGCTGCTGCCCGGCGACTCGGGCGTCGCCGGCGCGCTGCTCGGCCTTGGTGCCGATCCGACGCCGTTTGCGTTCGGCGGCCTCGCGACGCGGCTGCCGCCGTCGACCGCCTGGCATCTCGAGCCGGGCGACTATGATCCACAGACGGCGACGCTCGGTTATTGTCTCGGGGCGTATCATTACGCCGATTTTAAAGCCCCCCGCCGCGCGCCCGCGCTACTGCGTAAGCCTGTCGAGACAAACCGCGCGATTGCAGAGGCGGCGGCAACATGGATGGTGCGCGACCTGATCAACACGCCCGCGAACCTGCTCGGTCCGTCCGAGCTGGCCGATGCGGCGTCGCGCGTCGCGTTGAGCGGAGGCGCGTCGGTGCAGCGCATCGCGGGCGACGCGCTCGTTGAGCGCTATCCGGTGCTGGCGGCGGTGGGCGCGGGCTCGACGCGCGCGCCCGTCGTCGTGCGCATCGACTGGCGCGGCAGCACCGCGCGCGACGACTCGCCGTTGATCGCGCTGTGCGGCAAGGGCGTCGTGTTCGATACCGGCGGATACGATCTGAAACCGTCGGCCGCCATGTTGCGTATGAAAAAGGACATGGGCGGGGCGGCGCAGGTGCTCGGCGTGATGCGTCTGGTGATGGAGCTCGATCTCCCCGTCCGGCTCGCCGTCTGGGTCGGCTGCGCCGAAAACAGCATATCCGGCGCGGCAATGCGGCCTTCCGACGTGCTGCGCAGCCGGCACGGCCTGTCGATCGAGGTCGGCAACACCGACGCCGAGGGGCGGCTGCTGCTGTGCGACCTGCTGGCCGAGGCATCGGCGGCGGCCCCCGCGATGCTGATCGACTACGCGACCCTCACCGGCGCGGCGCGCGTGGCGCTCGGTCCCGACCTGCCGGCGCTGTTCTGCAACGACGATACGCTCGCGTCGCGCTTCATCGCGGCGGCCAACGCCGTTCACGATCCGGTGTGGCGTCTGCCGCTGTGGCCCGGTTATGCCTCCTGGCTCGACAGCGGCGTTGCAGACCTCAACAGCGTGGCGTCGAAGCCGATGGCCGGCGCGATCGTCGCGGCGCTGTTTTTGCAGCGCTTCGTGGACGCCGCGGTGCCGTGGGCCCATATCGATGTTTACGCGTGGAACGACGGTGCGCGGCCCGGGCGACCCGAAGGTGGCGAAGCACAGGCGATGCGGGCGGCCTTGCAGTTGATCGCCGAATGCGCGAATGCTCCGCTTGCGGAGCGTAACGCGGCAGTAACGTGATCGCGAGCGGGCGGAAACATGATCGGGCAGGTCCGCCGAGGATTGGGGCGGGCGATGGCACGACGAAGCGGACGGCGGCCGCGGACGATCAGGCAATAGGCTTCGCCTGGGTGACTAAAGGTTGTGTCCGACCGCGCGGTGCGGCGGACGCGGGGCGCCGCGAGCGGCGCCTGTTGGGACAGAAAGGTTGAGACAATGGCCATGACCCCGAATGCCGATCAGCTTGTGGGCACGTTGCGGGACACGATCGTGTCGATGGTACGTCGCGACGGTCCGGACCTGTCGGCGCGCCAGCTCGGCGTGTTCCTCACGTGCTATCTGCAGGACGGCGCCCACACGGTGCGCGGTCTCGCGGCGGAGCTGAATGTGTCGAAGCCGGCGATCACGCGCGCGCTCGACCGGCTCGGCGAACTCGATCTCGCGCGGCGGAAGGTCGATCCGATGGACCGGCGCAGCGTGCTCGTGCAGCGTACGTTGAAGGGCGCGGCGTTCCTGCGCGACCTGCGCGGCATCATGACCGAGGCCGCCGCCGCCGCGCGCAAGGGCGGCAATACGCACGTGCATGACGCGCCGAGCCGCCGCGCCAGTGCCTGATCGGGAGGTATCCGAACCAACCGTGACCGGTCGACGGGCGTCGTGACCGGTCGCAGCCCGCGTCCCGGTCGCGCGGTGCGTCTTCCGGTCGCGCCACGCCCTCGGTGATTCCGCCGGACGTGACGGTCGCGCCAGCGGCCTTGCCTCCGCGTCTGCACGCGCACCCCGATGCCGTTGCCCCGGCATCGGGGCGCAGGCGTGCGCGCCTGATCGCGTGGGTGGTGTACGACTGGGCCTATTCGCCCTTCAACACCCTCGTCACGACGTTCGTGTTCGCCACCTACTTCGTGCGCGCGGTAGCGCATGACGTCGCCGCCGGTACCGCCGACTGGGCCTTCGCGCAGTCGGTCGCGGGCATCGTCATCGCCCTGCTCGCCGCCCCGCTCGGGGCCGTCGCCGATCGCGGCGGGCTGCGGGCGCAGATGCTGCTGCTGTGCACGCTGATCCTTGCCGGTTGCACGGGCGCGCTGTGGTTCATCCGCCCGGATGCGGCATGGGCGTCGACCGCCCTCGTGCTGGTGGCCGCCGCGACCGTCGCCTACGAGGTCGGGCTGTCCTTCTACAACGCGATGCTGCTGGAGGTGGCGCCCCCCGGCCGGATGGGCCGCGTCTCCGGCCTCGCCTGGGGCGCGGGCTATGTCGGCGGGCTGACCGCCCTCGTGCTGTGCCTGTTCCTCCTGATCCAGCCGGCGGTGCCGCCCTTCGGCCTCGGCCGCGCCCAGGCCGAGCCGGTGCGCGCCGCCATGCCCTTCGCCGCCGGCTGGCTGCTGGTGTTCGGCCTGCCGCTGCCGATCCTTGCCTGGCATCGACCGGCACACCGGCGCGGCGTGCGCGACGCCGTGCGCGGCGGCATGGTCTCGCTCGGCGCGACGGTGCGCGGCGTGCTCCGTCATCCGCCGCTGCGACTCTTTCTGCTCGCGCGCATGCTTTATTCGGACGGGCTGACGGTGCTGTTCGCCTTCGGCGCGATCTATGCCGCCGGCACGTTCGGCATGGGCACGCGCGACGTCATGCTGCTCGGCATCGGCCTCAACATCACCGCCGGGCTGGGCGCGCTCGGCTTCGCGCTGGTGGAGGACCGGATCGGCGCCAAGAGCGTGATCATGGTCTCGCTGTTCTGCCTCATCGTCCTGGGGGGTGCCTTGCTTGTGGTCCGCTCGGTGACGCTGTTCTGGGTGCTCGCCCTGCCGCTCGGCCTGTTCATCGGCCCCGCGCAATCGGCGAGCCGCTGCCTGATGGCGCAGTTCGCGCCCCCCCGCCGGCGCAACGCGCTGTTCGGCCTCTATGCGCTGTCGGGCCGGGTGACCGGGTTCGCCGGTCCCGCCGCCCTGGCCACCGTGACGGCGCTGACCGGCAGCCAGCGCGCCGGCATGGGCGTCGTGCTGGTCTTTCTCGTCGCCGGGACCGCCCTGCTCGCGACGGTGCCGTCGGCTCAGCCGGGATCGCGCACGCCCGCCCGTCCGGCCCGCCGCAGCACGTAGACGGCCCAGATGGCCTGCGGCGGCACGCAGGCGAGCGGCACGATCCCGCGCAGCGACGCCGGCGCCCCCAGCAGCGCGAGGCAGAGCATCCCGCCATAGGCGGCGAAGCCCCAATGCAGGACCGCGATCGCCGGCGCCGGCATCCCGCTGCGTTGCGCGAGCTGATACAGATGCCCGCGATGCGGCGCCGTCAGCCGCGCCCCCGCGCGGGCGCGGCGGAGCAGGGTGAACGCCACGTCGAACAATACCGCGTGCAGCAGCAGCGGCACGATCAGGAACGACAGCGCCATCCCGTCGAACCGCGCCGCCGCCACGCCGAGTACGGCAAGGACGAAGCCGCAGAACTGGCTGCCGACATCGCCCATGAAGATGCGCGCCCGGGGGAAGTTGAACGGCAGGAACCCGGCCAGGCCCGCGATCAGCAGCAGGGACGCGAAATAGACGAACCACCCCCCGGCATCCGCCGCGATCCCGGCGAGGAAGCAGCCGGCCACCAGCGCCACCCCCGCCGCCAGCCCGTTCAGCCCGTCGATGAAGTTCATCGCGTTGGTCGCGAACAGGATCCAACCGAGCGTGAGCGCCGCGCCCGCGACCGGGCCGACATCGATGGCGCCCAGGCCGGGGACGGTGAACAGGCGCACCAGCAGCCCGCTCGCGACGGCCGCCAGCGCCGCCAGCACCTGTGCCGCCAGCTTCACCGTGAACGGCCAGTCCCGCAGGTCGTCGAGGAACGCCACCAGGGCGATCGCCGCCGCCGCCACGATCACGCCCCGGAAATATGGGTCGGCCAGCCGGGCGAATTCGGCATACTGGTATAAACCAAGAACGCCGGTCAGGAACGCGGCGACGATGCCGACGCCGCCGCCCTTGGGCGTCGGGCGGGCATGCGCCTTGCGCGCGCCCGGGCCGGTGTCGGGCATGTCCATGACCCGGACGGCGATCATCGCCCGCACGATCACCGCCGAGAAGACGGCCAGCGCGGCGGCGAACAAGAGATGGCGGGCGAGGGCCTGCGCCTGCATCAGGCGCGGGCCCCATGGGGACTACCATCGGGACAGGCGACGGGACAGGCGGCGGGGCAGGCGGCGGGAGGGCGATAGGGCGGGGCGGTCACGACGGGTTCCGATGCCTGCACTGCGCGTTGCGGCCGGCGCGCGCCTTGCGGCACGGCCGGGTTTGACCGCATACCGCAGCCATGGCGCCGCCGTCCAAGCCAGGGTCGCCGCCGATCGGCCGCCAGCCAGGCCACCGGGCCCTGCGCATCGTCCTCAACGTGCTGATCGACGGCAGTCTCGCCGCCGCCGCCGTGCCGGCCGCCCGCTGGGTCGCCGATCCGCACGCGCAGGTGCTGCTGCCGCTGCATCAGTACGTCGTCGGCGCCGTCTCCCTGCTGCTCGCCGGGCTGCCGTTCCGCCTGTCGTTCCAGTACTGGCGCTTCGCCGGCCTCGCGGACCTGATGGCGGTGGCCAATGCCAGCGTGCTCGGCGCCGTGTTCTTCATCATCGTCGCCCGCCTGATCGGGCCGGCGGTGCCGAGCCCGGGCTTCTCGGTCATCCACGCCCTCGTGCTGCTGGTCCTGCTCGGCGCGCCGCGCGTCGCCTATCGACGGCTGCGGCTGCGCCCCGCGGGGCGCCCGGCCGAGGACGCGCCCGCCGCGGTCGTGGTCGGCGCGGCCGAGGATGCGGACTTGTTCCTCCGCGCGCTCGCGCAGGACCGGATGCAGCCGATGCGCATCGCGGGCCTGCTGTCGGCCAGCGCCCGGCAGGCCGGGCGGCGCATCCAGGGCCTGCCGATCCTGGGCGGGGTGGACGAGGCGGCCGGCGTGCTCGACCGCATGGCGGCCGAGGGCCGTCTGCCGGCGATGCTGGTGGTGGCCTCGCCCCTCGACCCGCGCCGCCTGGGCGACCTGATCAACACGGCGGAGCGGTTCGGCATCGCCGTGCGCCGCGCCGCCCGCCCGACCGCCCTCTCGCCCGCCGTCGCGACCCGCGGCCCGGCGCTGCAGTTGCAGCCCGTCGCGATCGAGGATCTGCTGAACCGCCGTCAGGTCGCGCTCGACCGCGAGGGCATGGCCCGGCTGATCCAGGGACGGCGGGTGATCGTGACCGGCGCCGGCGGGACGATCGGCTCGGAACTCGCGCGTCAGGTCGCGGCCTTCGGGCCGGAGACGCTGGTGCTGCTCGACAACGGCGAATACGCGCTGTGGCAGATCGACACGGAACTGGCGGAGACGCATCCGCACGTGCCGCGCCGCGCCGTGATCGCCGACATACGCGACGAGGCGCGGGTGCGCGCGCTGTTCGACGCCGTGCGCCCTGCGCTGGTGTTCCACGCCGCCGCGCTGAAGCACGTGCCGATGGTGGAGGCGAACCCGCTGGAGGGGCTGCTGACCAACGCCGTCGGCACCCGCCACGTCGCCGATGCGGCACGCGCGGCGGGGGCGGCGGCGATGGTGCTGATCTCCACCGACAAGGCTGTAAACCCGACCAGCGTGATGGGCGCGTCGAAGCGGCTGGCGGAGATGTACTGTCAGGGCCTCGACATCGCGGCCCTCGAACGCCCGGGCGAGGGGGCGATGCGCTGCATCACCGTCCGCTTCGGCAACGTGCTCGGCAGCACCGGCTCCGTCGTGCCGCTGTTCCAGCGCCAGCTCGAACGCGGCGGACCGCTCACGGTCACGCATCCCGACATGCAGCGCTATTTCATGACGGTGCGCGAGGCGGTGGGGCTGGTGCTGCAGGCGAGCGTGGTCGGCACCGCGCCGGGCGCCACGCTGCCCTCGGCCCGGCAGGGCGGCATCTTCGTCCTCGACATGGGCGCGCCGGTGAAGATCGTCGATCTCGCGCGGCAGATGATCCGCCTCGCCGGGCTGCGGCCGGAGCAGGACGTGGAGATACGCTTCACCGGACTGCGCCCTGGCGAGAAGCTGTTCGAGGAGCTGTTCCACGGCCACGAGCCGCCGGCGCCCACGCCCTATCCCGGCCTGCTGATGGCGACACCCCGCACCGCCGATCCGGCGCTGATCGGCCGCGCGCTGGACGAGATGGCGGCGCTGTGCCGCACCGGCGCCGTGCCCCCGGCGCTGGCGCTGCTGGCGCGGCTGATCCCCGAGTTCGACCACGCCGATACCCGTGCCCACGGATGAGCGTCCGACCGGGCATTTCCTTGCCAGTGAAAGCGTTGCGATGACCGATCGCCCGACCGTGACTTTCCTTGACCTCAAGGCGCAGCAGCGCCGCATCGAGGCCGATCTGCGCGCCCGGCTGGAGAGGGTGCTGGCGCATTGCCAGTTCGTGCTCGGGCCGGAGGTGGCCGAGCTGGAGGCGTCGCTTGCCGCGTTCTGCGGCGCGGCCCATTGCGTTGCCGTCTCGTCCGGCACCGACGCGCTGCAGATCGCGATGATGGCCGAGGGGATCGGCCGCGGCGACGCCGTGTTCCTGCCGGCCTTCACCTACACCGCGACGGCGGAGGTGCCGCTGGTGCTCGGCGCGACGCCGGTGTTCGTCGACGTCGATCCGGCGACGTTCCAGATCGATCCGGCGCATCTGGCGGCGCGCATCGACGCGGTGGCGCGCGCCGGGCGGCTGCGCCCGCGCGCCATCATCGGCGTCGACCTGTTCGGCCAGCCCGCCGACTGGCCGGCGATCGCCGCGATCGCGTCGCGCCACGGACTCGTGACCATCGACGACTGTGCGCAGAGCTTCGGCGCGTCGCTGCACGGCGCGCGCCTCGGCCGGCACGCCGACGTGACGACCACCAGCTTTTTCCCGTCAAAGCCGCTCGGCGGCTACGGCGACGGCGGCGCGATGTTCACCGAGGATTCCGACCGCGCGGCGCTCTGTCGCAGCCTGCGCACCCATGGCGAGGGGACGACGCGCTACGAGGTGCTGCGCACCGGCATGAACGGACGGCTCGACACGCTGCAGGCGGCGGTGCTGCTGGCGAAGCTCGCGGTATTCGAGGACGAATTGGCGGCCCGTGCCCGCATCGCCGCCGCCTATGACGCGGCGCTGCGCGACGTCGTCACGGTCCCGGCGCGCGTGCCCGACAGCACCAGCGCCTGGGCCATCTATGCGATCCTGCTGCGTGACGGCGCGACGCGCGAGCGGGTGCAGGCGGCGCTGCGCGCGGACGGCGTCCCGACCGCGATCTATTATCCGCGGGCGCTGCACCAGCAGCCCGCGTATCGCGACCACCATGATGCGACCGTCCTGCCGGTGGCCGAGGACCTGGCGACGCGCATCCTCGCGCTGCCGATCCATCCGGACCTGCACGACGACGCGGTCGCCGCCGTCTGCGCCGCGTTGCGCCGGGCGGTCGCGTAGCTTCGGGGCGGGCGCCGCGCGCTACAGCGCGCGTTCGTCGTGGCCGCCGATGATGCAGCGCCAGGAGGCAAGCTGATAGCCCTGCAGGTCGAGACGGGTGTGCAGCTCGTCGATGGCGACGATCTCGGCGCTGCGCATGCAGGCATCCGGCGTGTCGAGCCCGTCCATCATCGGATGGACCTCCTTGCAGCTCGCGCCGCCGGCGGAGAGGCAGAAGACGAGGATCAGCTGGATCATGGCGGGTCAGGCCCTTTCGTGTTGCTGCGACGCACCCCCCGAAGCGCGGGACCGTCTTACGGCCAGCCCGCGAGCAAACGACGTTAGCAAGGCTCGTGCCGGCTTGGCGCCGGCTATCGTCGCCTGCTAACGCTCGGTGACCGGAAAAGGATCGCGCCGATGCCCCATGACCACACCGCCCCGCGTCACGATTGGACACGCGCCGAGGTGGCGGCGCTGTTCGACCTGCCGTTCACGGAACTCGTGTTCCGGGCGGCTTCGGTGCATCGCGCGCATTTCGACCCGACCGAGGTGCAGCTGTCGCAGCTCCTGTCGGTCAAGACCGGCGGCTGCGCCGAGGATTGCGGCTATTGCAGCCAGTCGGCGCACCATGCGACCGGCCTGCCGGCGACCCCGCTGATGTCGGCCGAGGCGGTGGTCGCGCAGGCCCGCGCGGCGCGCGACGCCGGCGCGCAGCGTTTCTGCATGGGCGCCGCGTGGCGCGAGCTGAAGGACCGCGACCTGCCGCGCGTCGCCGCCATGATCGCCGGGGTCAAGGCGCTCGGGCTCGAGACCTGTGCCACGCTCGGCATGCTGACGCCGGCGCAGGCCGGGGCGCTGCGCGACGCCGGTCTCGACTACTACAATCACAACCTCGACACCGCGCCCGAGGATTACGGCCGCATCGTCTCCACCCGCACCTATGAGGAACGGCTGGAGACGCTGGCGCATGTCCGCGCCGCCGGGATGGCCGTCTGCTGCGGCGGCATCGTCGGCATGGGTGAGACGCGGGAGGCGCGGGCCGGCCTGCTGCACGCCCTCGCCACCCTGCCGGTCCATCCCGAAAGCCTGCCGGTCAACGCGCTGGTGCCGATCGCCGGCACGCCGCTGGGGGACAGCCCGAAGCTGGATGGGCTGGAGTTCGTCCGCACCGTCGCGGTCGCGCGCCTGGTCTGCCCGCGCTCGGTCGTGCGCCTGTCGGCCGGGCGCAACACCATGTCGCGCGAGCTGCAGGCGCTCTGCTTCCTCGCGGGTGCCAACTCGATCTTCGTCGGCGGTCGCCTGCTGACGACGCCGCTGCCGGGGCAGGACGAGGATGCGGCGCTGCTGGCCGATCTCGGCATGCGGCCGATGGGCAGCGGCGCGTCAACGCTTTCTTCAGTCGCCGCCGAGTAGTCTGCCCACCGGCGGCGGCCGAATCGTCGGGCCGCCGCGCGGCCACGGCAGGGAAGCGCGGCATGGCAAAACGCCTGGACCTACGCGGATGAACCCGCTCGCCGCGCGCTGGGCCGACACGCCGGGGGCGGCCCGCTTCGCCTTCGGACAGACCAACCGCGCGTTGCGCGACCGCGCCGCGATGGCGACGGCCGATGCGCTGCTCGCCGCCGCCGGCCTGCCCGGCCATCCCGACCGCCGCAAGAACTGGGACACCTACCTTGCGCTGTTCCACGCCGTCACCAGCGTCGGGCCGGAGGAGGCGGTGCTCGATGCGGGGGCCGAGCGCTATTCGGCCTTCCTGCCGTCGCTCAGGGCCGCCGGCTATACGCGGCTGGAGGGGATCAACCTGACCTTCGGCGCCGCGGAGACGGCGGGTGCCATCACCTACCGCCACGGCGACGTGACCGCGACCGGCTTCGCCGATGCATCCTTCGCCTTCATCGCCTGCCTGTCGGTGATCGAGCATGGTGTCGACCCGCCCGCCTTCCTGGCCGAGGCGTCGCGGTTGCTGGTGCCCGGCGGGACGCTGTTCGTCAGCATGGATTACTGGCACGACCCCGTCCCGACCGACGGGCGCGTCGCCTATGGCGTTCCGGTGCGCCTGTTCACGCGCGGCGACCTCGACGCCATGATCGCCGCCGCCGCCGCCGTCGGGCTGCGACTGGAACAGGACCACGATTTCACCTGTGGCGAGCGGGTGATCGAGTGGCCCGCGCAGGATCTGCGCTACACCTTCGCCAACATGCTGTTGCGCCGCGCCCGCTGACGCGTCCGCGCCGGCGCCGGGGGCAAGGCGGGGCAGGCCGCTGGCGGGAGGGATCACGTGCCGACCTATGAATGCCGCGCCCCCGCGGGGCTGCTCGACGCCGCGCGGCGTGCCCGCATCGCCGCCGCCGTCACGCGCATCCATCGCCAGGTGACCGGCGCTTCGGCCTATTTCGCGCAGGTCATCTTCACCGAGGTGGCGGACGGGGCCTGGTTCCTCGGCGGCACGCCGCTGGTCGGGCCGCATCTGTTCCTGCACGGCCATATCCGGGCGGGCCGCAGCGCCGGCGACCGGATGCGGCTCATCCGCCGCCTCGTCGCGGCGCTGGCCGAGGGCGCGTCGCTGCCCCCGCGATCCGTCTGGGTCTATGTCACCGAGTTGCCGCCGCGCGCGATGGCGGAATACGGGCATACCCTGCCCGAGCCGGGGGACGAGGCGGCGTGGTTCGCCGCCCTGCCGCCGGAGGATCAGGCGCATCTGCGCGCCCTTGGCGCGGGCGACGCGGGCGACGCGGGCGACGACGGCGCCGGCCCGGGGACCGCCAACTGACGAAAAGTTGATCCGGCCGCCATGCTGGCGCAACCGCCCGGGCCATATGGTCGTGGTTCATCAACCACGAGGCCCTGATCGCCTCCTCCTGCCGGCTCGCGCGCCACGGCGCGCGCCCCTTCATTCCGGCGCGGCGCGACCGCCGCGTTCCTCCCGATCCGGACCATCCGTCCGGCCCGCGTCGTCGCGGCGGCATCCCCGCCGACGCCTGTCACATCGCGGGACCGGACCCATAAAACGGAGACGCCCCCATGACCGGCACCGGCAGCGCCACCCGCGCGCAATCCCCCTATGACAGCGTCGTGTTCACCGACAGCAACGACTGGGGCAGCGGTTTCATCGGCAACGTGTCGATCACCAACACCGGCACCGCCGCGCAGACCGGCTGGACGATCGGCTTCGATCTCGCGGAGAACATCGGCAACATCTGGGGCGCCACGATCCTCAGCCATGTCGGCACGCATTACGTGATCGGCGGCCTGTCGTGGGATTCGACGATCGCGCCCGGCGCGGCGGTCTCGTTCGGCTTCCAGGCGGCGGGCGGCAACCCGGTCCTGCCGGGGAGCTTCACCGTCGATGGCATGGCGACCGCCGGCAGCGCCCCCCCGCCGCCGCCCCCGCCGCTGCCGACGCTCGGCGTGTCCGACCCGTCGGTGAACGAAGCCGCGTCGGGCAGCCACGACGCGGTGTTCACGGTCAGCCTCTCCGCGGCGTCGACGCAGCCGGTGACGGTCGCGTATGCGACGGCGGACGGCACCGCCCATGCCGGGACGGACTACACGGCGGAGAGCGGGACGCTCACCTTCGCGCCCGGCACGACGACGCAGCAGGTCAGCGTGCCGACGCAGCCGGGCGCGGCGGGCACGGAGACGTTCACCCTCGCTTTGTCCAATCCGTCCGGCGCCACGATCGCGACCGGCACCGGCACCGGCACGGGCACGGCGAC
>NZ_BANB01000084.1 GCF_000964365.1 Acidisphaera rubrifaciens HS-AP3
GCATCTGTTCGCGGACGGCGCCTATGACCGCACCAAACGGCTCGACAAGGCGGCGTTTCGGGACTTGATCCTCGAGGTCGTCCGCCGCACCGACGCCGAACCCGGCTTCAAGGTCCTGCCTCGACGCTGGGTCGTTGTTTGATCGCGACTTCCCCTGTCAACATCTTTCTTCCCGACCGCCGCATCATCGCCGGATCTTGGTTGTTTCCGCGGTCGACCCTTGCTGATCGCCGCAACATGCGTCTCGAAGATGAGGCCCACCATGTCGAACACGCGGTCCGAATCGTTCGGCCGCAAGACCCAACCCGGGGTAGCCTCCGTCGCGTCCCGGCGAGGACGCCTGCGTCCGCCTGCCTCGGCGGATTCCGTTAGGCCGCGGCCCCTCAGGCCGCCTGTGGTGTAGCTGCCACCGTGGGCCATGCGTCGAAAGTCTTGTTGGCCTTCCACATGGCGTGCAACACGACGCCAATCTTGCGCGCGACTGCGACGGCGGCCCGCTTGAAGCCGAGGCGCTGAACGAGAGCCAACCCCCAGGTCTTCAATGCTGACGGGCTCTGCACCCGCACCAACAGGGACGCGGCCGCCTCAAACAAATAGCTTCGCAGCAGCCGGTCGCCGCGCTTCGAAACGCCCGCGCTTCGGTCGATCTCGCCCGACTGATTGCGCCTCGGCGTCAGGCCGAGATACGCCCCTATCGAGCGCGAGTGTCGGAAGTAGGATGGGGCCTCGACGGCGGCGCTGAAGCTGGCGGCGACCACCACGCCGACACCGGGGCAAGTCATCAGCAGTCGGCAGGTCGGATCGGCCTTCACTGCCGTCATCAGTTTATGGTCGAGGGCCGCCACTTGATCGCGGACTGCCCGCCAGGCAGCCAGCAACGGCTCGACCACATCGGCAACTTCGGGTCTCCCCTCCAGGGCTGCACGCACCTTGGCCTCGAAGATATGGCCTGCGCCTCCGGTTGCCCGGAGCCCGAACGTCTTCAGCGTGCTGCGAACCTGATTCGACAGGTCGATCGAGATGCCGACGAGTTGCGAGCGGGCACCAACCAGACGACGCATGGCATGGGCAGCCCACCCCTTGACCCGTGCTTCCCGATACCAACCAGTCCGGACCAGCTGCGCCAACGTCTCGGCGTCATGAGCATCTGTCTTGTTTCGCTGCAGCGTCGTCGCCGTCCGCGCGTGGCGGGCATCAAGGCAGACGACTGGAAAACCAAGCTCCTTCAGAGAATAGTAGAGCCACGGCACCAACTGTCCGGTCTCGAGCCCAACACGCTCCAGTTGCGGAGCGTGGCGGCGCAATGCCGCGGCAATCGTCTCCGGCTCGCTGGCTCGCTTGCCGCGCCAGACCAGCCTCCCGGTTTCGTCGATGACATGAATAGCGGTGTCCCTGTCAGAAACATCGAGCCCAACATAGTGCACCATGGTCGCCCCCAGGATCTCGCGAGCGGACCATCCGCTCGTCTCGCTCCCAGCTTGGCAGACCAATCCGCCGGGTCGCGATCAGCGCATGTGGAACGGTCCTTCGGTTGGATGACACGCTGGCGCAGGCTCGTGCGTGACTACGAAGCCAGGCTCGACGTCTCCCACGCAATGATCCACGTCGCCATGGGCAGCCTCCTGCTACGAAGGCTCGCCCACCAATGATCCATTCTCAAACGGACTCTAACGCCAAATGAGAGTGACGCCGGCTTTCACGCTCGGACGATGCCCTCTGTCATTTCAGCACTGGATACCCTCCGACATAAACCCATTCGGAGCCGCGAGCCGGGATGTGACAGCCTATGCAATTGGCTTTGTAGTCGGTCGAAATTGTCTTCGAGGGATCGGAGGCATCGAACCACGACCAGCCCCATCCATCACCCCAAAGTCTGTTACCGGGATGGCTGTCCTTGCTGTCCCTTACCATCACGAACCAGCCCTTTAGTTTCTCCGCATGGCTCACGATACCCGTTGTCATTGCTCCGGTGGCGGTCTCGAACACCTCTTTGACCAGTACGGAGCCATCCGGAAAGCGGCCAGTCTTGCGATAGGCAGCGACCGTACCCGGAGACGCATAAACATTATGCATCTGCTTCGAACCTTGGCCCTGGCCGGCCGCAATGGCCCAACTCCCCAGGAACGAATACGTCACCCGATAGTCCGTCGGCACCCGGATATTGCCGCTTACGTCGACCACTCGTGAACTTGCGTCGATGAGAATGGTCGGGTTGGCGCCGCTCGTTCCCATCGTTTGCGCAACGGCAGCCAATGAGGCGAGCGACAAAAGCCCCAACAAGGCGAGGGTTAACTTTTTCTTCATTGAACCTGCTTTCGATGGGTTCATCCGCGCTTTGCCCCCTGGGGAGCAGGCACTTCATCCAGGATCTGGTAGAACTGCGTCCAGACTTCGTCTCGCTTGGCGCCGGCGATATGACAGAAAGCGCATTCGCTGATGGATTTCATCTTAGCTGTCAAAGCCTTCGGCTCATGATGATTGAAGTTGAAGTATCCCCATCCACCCGTAGCGGCGAACCGCTTCGCGTCTTTGACAGTAACATCGGCTCCGTTGAATTTGCCCGGGAAATACCCCCGCCCCGAAGGCTGTCTCTGTGAACCGTCCGGGTATTCCGCTGGCTGTCTCGTGAGCTGCAGCTCCTTGACGAAGATGGTACCGTCTGGAAACGTACCGGTTCTCTTGTAGATCGCGTATGATCCTGGCTCGATGTAGACATTATGATACTCGGGAAAGTTCGCGTGACCGCCGTTGAGTGCGTTGGGCTAAGTGGATCACCTACAAAAATCCAGTCACGCCATCCTGTCGGCAATTTCAATTCGCCAGAGGCGGTGTACTCGGGGAGCTCTCGCGTCCTGACCAGCGGATTGTCACTTTCAGGCTGCGGCTGCTGCGAATATGGTGAGGATTGCGCGCGTACGATCGCCGGGATGGTCCCCAGAGAGATGGCGCAGGCTGCAGATACCGCTACCAAAAACTTTGTCCGATTGTGCATGGACTTTCCTTGATCGCTGGCCTTGCCGGCCAGTCAGGGTGCAGCGCGAGATGGGGCGTTGACGGCAGCCGGCCGGACCGGACGTGAACCGACGGCGCTGCCCACAACGTCGAAAGATGAGAAGACTGCCACGCCGTGCTCCGAACCGTCCGAATTGCACCGACGCAGCCGGAATGCAGTGCATGGACATGAGCCTCGCAAAAGAGGACGGCGCCAGAAAGGTATCGGTTCAATGTCCATCCCCTATGTCGGCGGTTGAAGGGTGTAATATTGGTGCGCCGGCTCGCCTGCTCGTCAACGGCGGCAGCATCCGCGCCGAGCCGGGCCTCGTCGAGTAGACGTACTATTACCTGAAACTGCCTCGCCACGCGCTGCTGCTGGCCGAGGAGCTGCCCGCCGAGGGCTTCCTTGACATCGGCACCCGCCGCGCGACGGAGGGGGAGGGCACGCCCGTCCTGACCACCGCCCTTGCCGTCGAGGACGCCTATCGGGCCTATGGCGTCGCGCCGCTCTGCCTCGATGCCGCGCTGATCGAACCGGTCTTGCGCCGCCTCGCGGCACGGTCCACGGCGCTCGGCGTGACGGCGCCCGCGCCGCCGGCGGGGCGACGCGACGCTGCGCCTGGTCGCGCGGGGCCGCCGCATCGCTCCGGTGCACGCGCAGGGCGACCGTCTTGTGTTCGCGCTGCCCCCGGGCACGCGGCAGGTGCGTCTCGTCTTGGATACGCGCCGCCCGTCCGATGCGCGCCCCTGGCTGGATGACCGCCGCCGCCTCGGCATCGCCGTCGCGCGGTTGACGGTGAGCGACGCGGATCAGGTGATCGACCTGCCGCTCGACGGGGACGCCCTCGGCGCGGGCTGGCACGCCGGGGAGACAGGCGCCCGCTGGACCGACGGCGACGCCGAACTCACCCTGCCGCCCGCCACCCTGCTGCGCGGGCAGGTCGGGACCCGCAGCACCCGGCTACAATTCCGTGCCCGTGACCGCCGCGGCCTTCTATGGCTTCAACCGGACCGGCGCCCGGATCAGCGAGGGCGGGATCGCGGCGTTCTCGGAAACCGACTTCATCGGGGACCTCAAGCGCGTCGTGCACCGCTGGACGCCAAGGGCAGGGCCGGGGTCTCACGAAGCGGACCAGATCACGTGCGCCGATCACGCGTTCGGCTGCACGCATCGTTGGCCCGGACACGCGTGTTTCGGCGACATCACCGCGTCGCCATGCTCGGCATGCATCGTTCGGGCGGCGGTTCGCTCATAAAGACGATACCCAGACGGTATTGGCCGAAGGTGCCCGTTTCGTCGCAAACGGGCCTGGCCGAACCCGTCTCCATGCCCAGCGTGCGAGGGGCTTGAGGGGTAAGTCCATCGCGGAGACCGAGATGTCGCATGATACGAGGATTGCATCGCCGCCCGACGGTACGCACGTGGGCGATCCAGGACGCAACGTGGACACCGCAGCCCTGCTCGCCACCGTCGGGTTGGGCTGGCCGGTCACGTTGCCTGTCCGCGCGGCCCGATGAAGACCGCAGTGAGCCCTGTCGGTATCCAACGCTCCAGCCGCCTTCATCCGCTGCCCGTCAGGATCATGCACTGGGTCAACGCGGCCACGATGCTGGTGATGATCACCTCGGGGTGGGGAATCTATGACGACGACGTGATCATCCGGGGCTTTCATTTCAGCTCCTTCTGGCGGCTCGGCGACTGGGCGGCGTGGAGCCTGAACTGGCATTTCGCCGGCATGTGGGTCCTCGTCATCAACGGGTTGGCCTATCTCATCTATGGCCTCGCCACCGGCCGTCTGCGCGAGAGGTTGTTGCCCATCCGGATGTCCGACCTGATCCGAACCGTCGTCGATACGTTGCACCTCAAAATCGCGCATGAGGACATCACCGTCTACAACGCCGTGCAGAAACTGCTCTACATCGGCGTTATCCTTGCGGCCATCGCACAGGTCGTCACCGGGCTCGCGATCTGGAAGCCGGTTCAGTTTTCCGGTCTCGTGTCGCTCCTGGGCGGCTTCCAGACGGCGCGCGTGCTGCATTTCGTCGGAATGGCGGCGATCGTCGGCTTCGTGATCGTGCACGTGGCTCTCGCCCTGCTGGTGCCGAAGACGCTGTGGGCCATGCTCTCCGGGGGGCCGTGCCTAGCCGTTCGCGGGGAGGGCTCGGAGGGACAGCTCCAGCAAGGTCATCCGACATGAGATCACCATTCCGTCCGGGCGTCGTCCCGGATGCCGCGATCCTCGATGATCACAGGTCGCTGGTACGCTCCCTGGAACGACGCGGACTGATCCGGGGCGGCCTGTCGCTCGGCGCGTTGGTCATGTTGACCGGCTGCGACGTCAAGCGGCCGGAAGCCGTGGAATCCGCCCTGCTTGCGATTTCGCGCCTGAACGATGGGGTGCAGGCACTCCTGTTCGATCCCGACAAGCTGGCACCGACCTATCCTGCGTCAATGATCCTGCGGCCGCCCAAGTTCAATGCGTATTACGACGTCACGAAAGTGAAGCCGGTTGACGGCGCGTCATGGCGACTGGAGCTGTCGGGCCGTATCGCCGACAAGCGTCCGTGGACAGTATCGCAACTGAATGCGCTTCCGCAGACCTCGATGGTGATCAAGCACATCTGTGTAGAGGGCTGGAGCTATATCGGCGGGTGGACCGGTCCGCAGCTGCGGACCTTCCTGGAGCATGTCGGTGCCGATCTGCGGGCCAGATACGTCGCCTTCAAGACGGCCGATCAATATCCGAGCAGCATCGACATGGCGACAGCGCTACATCCGCAGACCCTCCTTGCGACGCAGTACGGTGGCGACACGCTGGCCGCGCCCTTCGGATATCCGGCGCGGCTGCGTACGGCAACCAAGCTCGGATACAAGAACCCGAAGTGGATCACCGCTATCGAAGTCACCAACACGTACCCGGGCGGATTTTGGGAAGAGAAGGGGTTCTCGTGGTTTGCCGGGATATGAAACCGTCCCGAACGATCGCTACACTCCTCGGTCTGAGCATGCAGACGGCATCCCCGGCTGCGGTCTATGCCCAGAGCGCGTCCCCGGGAGGCATGCCGCCGCCTCCCGGCATGAGCCTGGCGGAATCAGCCGCGATGCGCTTTCCGCAGCCCGTTCGGGTAGGCGATCTCATCGGTCGGGAGGTGCTGCGGCCGGTCGAAAGCCAGGACGTCCTCGGTCGGGTCGTCCGTCTGGTGCGCGATCACGACGGCCGGATCATGGTCGTCGTGGACTTCGGGGGGTTTCTGGGACTTGGAGCGCGACCGATCGCCGTTCCCGTGGACGCGATGGTGCTGCTCGGTCAGGACATGGAGATTGTCGCATTGAGCCCAGCGCAGCTCCGCCGTCTCCCGACATTCACGTCCACCGACACCACGGACGTTCCGAACGACACGATCATCAAGGTGGGTCTGGCGAAGCCGTCCCATTAGCGCATGCGACCCGCATACGCTTTGCCGCCATCGACATGTCGTTGTCAGGCTTACACGAAAGGCAACGTCGCAGCCCATCGGAAACGGAACGGCCGGCGATCCGAAACGAGCGGCGAAGCATGCGAGTTTGACGACATGGTCAATCAATCGAAACCGAGTTGCGCCATCGGCGTGATGGCGAAGGTTCCACGTCCTGGCTACTCCAAGACCCGTCTTTGTCCGCCGCTTCGTCCCGAGCAGGCGGCTGCGCTGAGTGCGGCGTTCCTGCGTGATACGACGGCGAACATCGCCGAGGCGGCTCGGTCCGCGCCGATCGTCAGCTACGCCGCATACGCGCCGTCCGGCGCGAAGGACGCGCTCGTCCCGCACCTGACACGGGGGACGCGCCCCGTTCTGGCCGATGGCACCACACCCGCGCCGTGCAACGTGGAGGGGTTCGGCCGCTGTCTTCTCCACGCGATGGAACAACTGCTTGCTGCGGGCCATGCTGCAGCTTGCGTGCTGAGTTCCGACACCCCGACGCTTCCCACCGAATACCTGGTTGACGCGGCAGCATTGCTGCTTGACGGCAACGACCGGCTTGTCGTGCTGGGGGCCTGCGACGATGGCGGTTACTACCTCCTGGGGATGCGTCGTCTGCACGCTCACTTGTTTGCCGACATTGCATGGAGCACCGGTACCGTAGCGGCGGCGACCCGCGATCGGGCCGCCGAAGCGGGCCTCGACCTCGTCGAGCTACCGGCATGGTACGACATCGACGATGCCGCCGCGCTGGAACGGCTGGTGCACGAGACCGTGGGTTACGATCCGGCATGGACGCGGCGTGCCATCGAAACACACGGCCTTGACGCGTTCGTTCAGCCGCGCTGTCCGGCATGACGGCGAGACCACAGCTCGTCTTGCTTGTGTGGCTCGGAGCGACGCTCCTGGCTTTGACGGGCCTTGCGCTTCTGCTGGACGTTCCAGGGGCGGCCGCGGGGGAGCGCGTTCAGCGCCTGAATATCCTGATGGGGCTGCTTGTCGCCTCCGGGGGTGTCTATTTCGCGGCCGTACATGTTATCCTGAGGCACGCGTGGCCTCGTGCCGCGACCCTGGTCGTGCTCACGGTCGCAGTGCTGCTACGCATGTTGCTGCTGACCCAGCCGCCGGTCCTGTCGTCCGACATCTATCGGTATGTCTGGGACGGGCGGGTGCAGGCAGCCGGCATCAATCCGTATCGCTATGTCCCGGCTGATCCCGCTCTCGCGACGCTGCGCGATGCCGTGGTCTACTCCCACATCAACCGCGCGACATATGCCCGTACAATCTATCCGCCGTTCGCCCAACTCGTCTTCGCGACGGTCGGCCGGGTGTGGGGTACCGTCACGGGAATGCGGCTGGCAATGCTCGGCTTCGAGGCGCTGGCTATCGTCTGCCTGCTACGACTGCTTCCCCTGGCAGGTCTGCCCCGCGAGCGTATCGCGATCTATGCCTGGAACCCGCTCGCCCTGTGGTCCTTCGTCAGCGACGGTCACGTGGATGCCATCGCAATCGGCCTCCTCGGCTTCGCGCTTCTGCTGCGTGCACGTCACAGGGACGGGTGGGCAGGCGCGGCTCTCGCCGGTGCGGTGCTGGTCAAGTTCATTCCGCTGGTGGTGGCGCCGGCCTTTCTGCGAGGGGGACGGTTCTGGCGGCCGGTGCTGGTCGGACTTGCGATCGTCGTCGGGGCCTACGCGATCTATCTGGATGCCGGGCGGCACGTCATCGGCTTTTTGCCGAGTTATGGACAGGAAGAGGGCATCACCACCGGCCATGGTATCTGGCTGCTGGCGGGGCTTGCCCGACTGGGCCGACTGTCCCCGCTGGCGCCTGCGATCTACGCGGCGGGTGCGGCCCTCCTCTTCGTCGGCCTCGTCATCGCTGTGCTCTGCCGGCGTCCGCCCGAGAACGATGTGCGGGCGCTGTGCCGCGACACCGCGATGCTGGGTACGATCGCAACGGTCGCGATCAGTCCGCATTATCACTGGTACTTCGCGTGGCTGGCCTTGCCGGCCGTGATTGCGCCGTCGCGCGCTGTCCTCTGGCTCGCGACCGCGCCGCTTCTTCTCATCAGCGAACCCGTTGTCGGAGACCGCTTCCTCTGGCCCTCGCTCATATACGTCCCCGCGGCTGTCTTGCTGCTCGCGGACGTGCGCTGGCAGCGGGCCATCCACCTCCGGCAAATCGCCAGCATTGGAGAGTAGCCATGCCTGCTACAGCATCCGTCAGAAATCCGCGACGATATTTCGACGAGGTCGGGGAAGGCCGGTCATCCGTTGCCGATCGGCTGCCCGTCTGCCTCTACCTGGAGGTCACGAATCGCTGCAACCTGCTTTGCGAGACATGCCCGCGTACGTTCGATGAGCTTGAGCCGCCCGCCGACATGAGCTGGGCGTTGTTCACAAAGATCGTCGATCAGATGCCCGACATTGCGCGTGTGGTGCTGCACGGCGTGGGCGAGCCGATGCTGGTGAAGCGCCTGCCGGACATGATCCGCTACCTCAAGGCGCGCGGCACCTACGTGTTGTTCAACACGAACGGCACGTTGATGCAGCCCAGGCGGTTTCGGGAACTGATCGACACCGGCCTCGACGAGCTTCGCGTCTCGCTCGATGCGGCGGATCGTGCCTCCTATGCGAAGATACGCGGCAAGGACTTTTTCGACCGCATCGTGCGCGATGTGGGCAAGTTCGTCACCTATCAGAAACAGACCGATGCGGCCACGCCCCGCGTCTCGCTCTGGCTCACCGGCCTCAAGGAGACGATTGGCCAGCTGCCGGATTTCGTGCGACTGGCGGCACGAATGGGGATCACCGAGGTACACCTGCAGCGCCTCGTGTTCGATGAACTCGGCTATGGCAAGGCACAGGGGGGCAATTCCCTCTTCGAAAGCGCGCAGGAAGCCGAAAGTGACACGATCGAAGAGGCGCGGGACATGGCCCGTTCGCTTGGGGTGACGCTCGATGCGTCCGGTGCCACCGAGCCGGGACTGAGCCTCAAGCGTCATAACGACCAAGCCTGGACCGCGTGTCGGCGGCCGTGGTCGCTGATGTATTTCACGGCCCATGGGCGGGCGCTGCCTTGCTGCATCGCGCCGTTTTCCGCGCGGGGCTACGGCAACTACACGCTCGGCGACGCCACCCAGGACGATCTTCGTACGATCTGGAACGACGCGCCCTATCGGGACTTTCGAACCGGATTGCTGTCCGACACGCCGCCGGCGCCGTGCCAGAATTGCGGTGTGCGATGGAGCCTCTGACCCTCGTCATCCCGACCTTCAACGAGGGGGGGACGATCGACGGTGTGATCCGGGAGATCCCGCCGCCCTATCGCTCGGATATCATCGTTGCCGATGGCGGCAGCACCGACGGAACGCAGGCAGCCGCGCGGGCGGCCGGCGCGCGGGTGATCGATGCGGGACGCGGCTACGGACGCGCGTGTGCATCGGGGGCGCAGGCAGCTCATCCCGCCAGCACGGTCATTGCCTTCATGGACGGTGACGGCGCCGACCGCGGCGATCTGATTGCGGCGATAGCGGGGCCAGTCCTCGACGGTACGCATGATCTTGTGTTGGCGTCCCGGACGCGCGGTGAGCGCGAGCCGGGGGCGATATCGTGGCACCAAATCCTTGCCGGCCGACTGGCCGGGTTCGGGATGGGGATGCTCTATGGCACACACTACAGCGACATGTGCGCTTTCCGTGCCATACGCCGGGACGTGCTGGAGAGGCTCGCGCTCTCCGAGATGACCTACGGCTGGAACATTGAGATGCAGATGCGGGCCGCACGCGCGCGACTGCGCATCGTAGAGGTTCCGCTGCCGTATCGCCGTCGCGCGGCGGGATGCTCCAAGGTCGCCGGGTCTATCGACGGCACTCTTCGCGCGGGCGGCCGTATCGTTGCGACCTTCTGTCGGGTCGCGGGATCGTTTCGATGATCGGGAGCCCGTCGGTCCCCGATCGCGACCCTGCGGCACGCCGTCGTCGTCCCGATCCGCACGGCCACGGTCGAGCAGGCGAGGCGTCTTGTTCGCCGATCGCGTCGTGATGCCCGGTGCTTGGACCTGAGCGCTCCCGGGGAACGGGAGACCGATTCCCAGTCTCGACCGCTACCCCGCCCCTCCGAGACAGCCAATCCTATCCGTATCAAACACGTCGGCTGCGGCCGCGCGAGCAAGGAGATCGAACGATGACCGTCCGCTTCAACACCGTCGACGTCGATGGGCTGAAGATGTTCTATCGCTCCGCAGGCGAGCCGGGTGCGCCCGTCGTGCTGCTGCTGCACGGCTTCCCCAGCGCGAGTCACATGTTCCGCGACCTGATCCCGGAGCTGGCTGGGCGATACCACGTCGTCGCCCCGGATCTGCCGGGATTCGGCATGACCGAGCAGCCTGCGCGAAGCGCCTTCGCCTATACCTTCGCCAACATCGCCAAGGTGATCGGCCGCTTCACCGAGGTGCTGGGCCTGGAGAAATTCGCCATCTATGTCTTCGACTACGGCGCGCCGGTCGGCTTCCGTCTGGCGCTGGCGCATCCCGAGCGCATCGCCGCAATCGTCACCCAAAATGGCAACACCTATCTGGAAGGCGTGTCTGAGGCGTTTGCTCCGATCCAGGCGTACTGGAACGAACCGAGCCAGGCCAACCGTGACGCGCTGCGCGGCTTCCTGGCGCCGCAGACCACGTTGTTTCAATACACCAACGGCGTGCCCGACCCGGCGCTGGTGTCGCCCGACGGGCGCAATCTCGACGATTTCTATCTGGCGCGTCCCGGCAACGACGAGATCCAGCTCGATCTGCTCGGCGATTACAAGACCAACGTCGCACTCTACGGCGAGATTCAGGCCTATCTGCGCAACAGGCGCCCGCCGGTGCTGGCCATCTGGGGCAAGAACGATCCGTTCTTCATCCCGGCGGGTGCCGAAGCCTTCAAGCGGGATGTTCCGGACGCGGAGATCCGCTTCGTCGACAGCGGCCATTTCGCGCTGGAGACCCACGCCCGCGAAATCGGCGCGGCCATGCGCGACTTCCTCGGCAGGCGTGTCGGCTGACCGCCCATTGCCGCCGGGTGCCCGTAGGGGCGCCCGGCTTCCCCCTCACCCCGCGACCGCCGGGCGCGGACGTCTTTTGACGGAGACCGACCATGACCGCCACCCCGACGGACATCGTCCGCGACTTCTACCGCAAGCTCGCCGCAGGCGACGCTGCCGGCGCCCTCTGCCTGATGGCGCCCGATATCGAGTGGATCACGATGTGGCATTACAAGGTCCAGGGCCGCGGTCCCGGTCCCGTGGCCGAGGGACTGTTCAAGCCCCTGATGGCCGAGTGGACGAGTTTCTCGCTCGTGCCCACGGAGTTCATCGCCGATGGCCCGACCGTCGTATCGCTCGGTGATTTCAAAGGTGTCCACGCTTCCACCGGCAAGATGTCGGAAGCGCGCTACGCCCACGTCTGGACTGTCGGCGACGGCAAGATCATGAGGTTCCGCCAATACATCGATACGCTCGCCATCGCGCAGGCTCGCGCCTGATGGAAGGCGCCCGCACCCCGGCTGGGGCGGAGACGGTGATCAACGCCGGGACGCATCCCGCCGTGCGCGAGATCCCCGCTCACGGCGGCCGGGCAGAAATGATGATCGTGAAGTACATTGTCGGTACACTGGACAGGCTTGGTTTGCTCAGGCGGGACCTCGACTACCACCTGCTTCGTGCCGCGATGGTGATCATCTTCGCATGGTTCGGTTGGGACAAATGGCATGCGGACGAAATCCGGCAACTCATCCCGCTGATCACCCACGGCCCGCTGATTTTCTGGACGATACCGGTCCTTGGCGTTCGCGGTACCTCCATTCTGCTCGGCGCGTCGGAGTGGACGTTCGGGCTGCTGATTTTCCTTGGGTTCTGGGATAAGCGGCTCGGTTTGCTGGGCGCTCTCGGGTCCATCGCGACCTTCGTTGCAACAGTCACGATCTTTCCGTTCGCACCGGATGGCTGGGACGAGGCCGCGGGAGGGTTCCCGTCCATGTCGATCACGACCGCCTTTCTGCTCAAGGATCTCGTACTGCTGACCGTCTCCTTTTTTCTGCTCAGGGAGGATGCGCTGCGGTTGGTGGCGGCCCGCACAGGCCGATGAACCCTTCATGAACGGTACCCTATCATGACCAAGCTGCTCTTCATCCAGGCGTCCCCACGCGGTGAGCAATCCAAATCCATCCAGGTTGCCCAAGCCTACCTCGACGCGCTGAAGGCGGCGAAGCCGGCGCTGGAGGTGGACGTGCTTTTCCTGTGGGAGGTCGAACTGCCCGCGTTCGACGGCGACAAGACCGCCGCCAAGGTCGCCGTGATGCTCGGCCAGGAACAGAGCGCGGTGCAGAAGACCGCCTGGGACCAGGTCGTGGAGATCGCCTCCCGCTTCATGAGTGCGGATCGCTACCTGTTCGCGGTGCCGATGTGGAACGGCGGGATACCATACCGGCTGAAGCACTACATCGACATCATCCACCAGCCCGGCCTTCTGTGGGGTTTGAAGCCCGAGACCGGCTATTTCGGTCTGCTGGAGAACAAGCACGCCACGCTGGTGCTGACGGCCGGCGCCTATGCGGGCGGCCGCCCGTCACCGGCTTTCGGCGTCGATCACCAGTCCACCTACCTCAGGTCGTGGCTCAACCAGGCCGGCGTCACCGCCATCGACGATCTGCGTTTCCAGCCGACGCTGCTGACGGCTGATCCGCAAGGCGCCCTCGCGCAGGCCACGCAGGCCGCGGTCGAGCTCGCCGAGGCGCATGCCCGCGTCCTGGCGCGTTGACGAGAACGGCGATGGTCTCCGGAAAGATTGGAGCCGCGATCCTCGGCGCGGCCGTGTTCGCGGCCGCCGCGGCGTGGGCAAGCCCCGTTCCCTCGACCACGGCCACGACCACGTATCACCGTGCCGAGGTTGACGGGGTTGAGATCTTCTATCGGGAAGCGGGCCGGAAGGACGCACCCACCATCGTGCTGCTGCACGGCTTTCCGTCGTCCTCACGCGAGTTCGACACGCTGATCCCGCTGCTGGCGACACGCTATCACCTGATTGCGCCGGATTTCCCGGGCTTCGGTCAGAGCGAGGCGCCGCCGCCTTCGGCCTATGCCTACACGTTCGACCACGTGGCGCAGACCACGGATCATCTCCTCGATGCGCTGAAGATCGCGCGGTACAGCCTCTATATCCACGATTACGGCGCGCCGGTCGGGATGCGGCTGATCGTGGCGCACCCCGAGCGTCTGCAGGTGCTGATCACCCAGAACGGCAATCTCTACCGGGCCGGGCTGGGCGCAAAATGGAGCAAGATTGCGCAGTATTGGGCCAACCCGGCCGGGCACCCGGAGGTCATCGACGCGTTCCTTTCCCCGGCGGCAACCGAGCAGCGCCATATCGCCGGGACTTCCCACCCCGAGCGCTACAATCCTGACACCTGGACGGACGAAATTGCTCATCTATCCAGGCCCGGCCAGCGCGCGATACAGGCGGCACTGCTCTTTGACTACCGTACGAACGTCGCCGCTTACCCTGCGTGGCAGGCGTGGCTCCGACAGCATCGGCCACCGACCCTGGTGGTTTGGGGCGCCAACGACCCCTCCTTCATCGCGGCGGGAGCGACGGCCTTCCGCGCCGACCTGCCGGACGCGGAAATCCACCTGCTCGACGCCGGTCATTTTGCGCTCGACGAGAAGAATGACGAGATCGCAACGCTGATACTGGCCTTCATGGCAAAGCATGTTCCGAGCGGCATTCCGCCTCATCATTAAGACCGCAAGGGACGCACCTAGCCGTGAGAGGCATTGACAAGGCGGCGCCGGGAGACCGTGGCCGGTCGGAACATCGCGCGTACCATGTTAAGGGGGCCGCAAGCCGCGACGGCATTTCGTATCGGAAAAGGAAGAGGCCGGATGACGCTCGCTGAGCTCTCGCAACTTTCGCAAGCCGCGGGCTCAGCCGCCGTCGTCGCGTCCCTCATCTTCATCGGCATACAGATCCATCAAAGCACGAAAAGTGCTCGGGCGGCTTCACATCACGCGGTTTCCGAGGCGCTCAACCGCATCAACCTTTTGTGGGCTCGAGACGGCGAGGTCGCCAGAATCTGGCTTCTTGGCATGGGTGACAGAGGCGCGTTGACCCAGGAAGAGCGATGGCGCTTTGACTCGCTGATCCGCGCCTATCTGCACGTCTGCGAGACGATGTACACGCAGGCACGCCTGGGCTCGGGCGATCGCGGCATTGTCTTGGCTGAAGAGGACGGCATCAGGACAGTGTTCTCGTCCGCCGGTGCGATCGAGTGGTGGGCCGAAAATCCGTTCGGCTTCGCCCCTGAGTTCCGGGCGTATGTAGAGCGGCTAATCACCTCTCCGATTCAGACAGGGGTCAGATCGCGTTGACCTGAATTCGGTCAGAGCCTCGCTCATCGCCGGGTAGTCCTTCGGCGCGGCACGATCCTCATCGCGCCGGTTATGGCGGCCGGCTATCGTTCTCGGCGGCCGGTAACTCCGCTTGGGTTAAGCGCGGCATGGTGTGCTACGGACAGTTCCAGTCGAAAGCTTGGAGCTTGAGGGTAAACGCACGCTCCGGCCGGCCGCTGTAGCCGGGGACGGCGAGCCTGGCGGCCAGCCCGGCCTCGGCCGTCAGGTCGTGCGCGGTCGCGTGGGCGAGGACTTTCAGTCGGCGGTGGTCTGCGCCCAGCCCGACGGCGAGATGCTGGTCGTGTAGAAGCTGTCGCGCGCGGCGATGAACGCCGCTTCCCGCACGGTGAAGCGGTCCCGCGGCAGGTCATCCCCCTGCTCGGTCGGGGGACTGCCGACATCGGCGGCATCCCGAACCGTACGGGTTGGCGGTGAGCTGAGCGTGTCCGGGCCTCCTCGCGTCACGGGTTCCTCCTCACCGGCGGCCTGATGGCCCGTGTGGCTCTTTCCGGCATCTCCAGGCAATCGCTAGAATTAGAAGGTGGCATTCCACATTCTGGTAGGACCATGGACCGTTTCGACGCGATGCAAGTGATGCTCACGGCGGTCGAGTGCGGCAGCCTCTCCAAGGCCAGCCGCAAGCTCGGCCAGCCGCTCGCCACCGTCAGCCGCAAGGTGTCCGAGCTTGAAAGCCACCTGAAGGCGGACCTCCTGATTCGCTCGTCCAAGGGGCTGGAGCTGACGCCCGCCGGCAGGACTTACGTGACGGCGGCCAGGACCATCCTGGACCAGATCAACGAGGCCGAGCGGGCCGCAGCCGGCGAATACATCAAGCCCAAGGGCGATCTCGTCGTCACCGCCCCGACCATGTTCGGGCGGCTGCACGTCCTGCCTGTCGTCCTCGACTTCCTGCAGGCATTCCCCGAAGTAGACGTGGAGCTGAAGCTGACCGACCGCGTGACCCATTTTCTTGACGATCAGGTCGATGTCGCCCTGCGTATCGGCGACCTGGCTGACAGCAGCCTGATCGCGACCCGCCTTGGCGCGGTCCGCCGGGTGACGTGCGCAAGCCCGACCTATCTCGCCTCGCGAGCGGCCCCGGCCGTTCCACAGGACCTCGCCGGCCACGCCGTAATTTCGCTAGAAGGCGTGTCGTCCCCGGCAAGCTGGCGCTACTGGTCGAACGGCAGCGAGATCGCCGTGCATCTGAGATCGCGCCTGAGCGTCAGCACCATCGACGCGGCGATTGCCGCGGGCATAGCCGGCGCGGGAGTGATCAGGGCGCTGTCCTATCAGATCGCCGACGATGTGCGCGCCCGTCGGCTGCACCTTCTGCTCGAGGCGTACGAACCCGGGCCCCGTCCGGTACATCTGATCTACGATAGGCGCAACCGCCTGCCACTCAAGCTGCGTGCATTCGTCGACTTCGTCGTCGAGCGACTGCGCGACCGGCTGGCGGCCGCCGCGATCTAGCGGCCTGTGGAATGCGGACCCAACGCCGGCGACCATACCCCATCCTTCAATCCGGTCACGACGCGAGGCGGTAGGCGGCGGCGATGATACCGCGGCCATTTGCGATCGCGGCACCGCGCAGACGGAGCAGGTTGTCGAGGCCGAGACACTGCCCGGCCTCGGATACCGCGAACATGGCGTGCGCGAACGCAATCGCCACGTAGGTCCACGGCCACTCGGTCGGATCGTTGTAGAGGCCGAGCCAAAGCTGCAGGATGAAGAGGACGACAACCAGACCGGACAGACGCACCGCCAGCCCCAGGGTCAGGCTGACCGTGAACGCGATTTCGAGGAGATAGACGGGCGGTTGCAGGAGCGCGATATGCGGGAGGAGCACGTCGCGTACGAGCGCCCCCTGCAGGCTGATCGCACTGAATTTTCCTTCCTGTTCGAGCCAGTATTTGAAGCCCGCGGCAACCGGCAGCGGTAGCTTCCAGATCGTGCCCTGAAACCACATGCCGCCGGCGATCAGCCGCATGACGAAGATGCCGACGTTGCGGACGGTGCGCTGCGACGGATCCTCCGTCCAGTTGCGCCAGGCGACGAAGAGACCGGCGGCGAGCAGAAGGAGATAGAACAACACGGAGACGTATTTCGCGGCGCCGAACCGGTTGTAGTCGCCGGTGTCGCCGATCAGGAACAGCGCGGTATCGTACAATGGGTTCGTCATGTTGGCTCTCTCGTCACCGATCGTCTTGCTGAAGGCTTTCAGGATGCCGGAGGGACTGATCCGGGGTGCGAAGCGTCGATCTCGCCTGCCATGCGGCCGCAAGCCGAACGATTAGCTCGAACGCCTCGACCGCGCCCCCGGCGGCGCCCTTATCGAAGTCACCGGGCGCGCCGAGCCGGTTGGTGACATGCGCGAGACAGACCACGTCACGACGGGAAGCGCGGGCAAAGGCATAGAGGCCGGCGGCCTCCATCTCCACGACGAGAAGCCGGCGCGAGCGCGCATGAGCGACGGCACGCGCGGTCTCGCGAAACGGGGCATCGGTCGTCCAGGAGCCGCCGACGACTACGTGCTGGCCGGTGCCGCGCAGCGCATGTGCCAGCGTCGCCAGCAGGTCGGCGTCGGCCGTCACCTCATCGGATGGCGGCAGGTAATGGCCGCTCGTGCCTTCGTCGCGTAACGCCCGGTCGATGAGGACGAAATATGGCGGCTCCGCGATTGCCGCGATCTGTCCGGCTGACGACAGGCTGACCAACAAGCGGCAGCCGGAGGTGAACAAGAGCTCCGCGACCATCACCGCGTAGGGCGCGCCGACGACCTTGCCGATCACACCGATGCGGCCGATGCCGGGCAGCGTGCAGACAAGCAGCTCCGAGTGATAGCAGGCCCATTCGGTCATCAACGTTGCGCCGTGGCAGCCGATCATGAAGGCGGCGAGATCACCGTCAGGGTCGAGGACGCAGATATCCGGCACCGGTGCGACGGACAGTCCGCGCTGGCGCCGTGCCTCCCGCAACATGCTCTCCGGAAGGAAGACCGATGGCGCGTCAATGTCGCGTCCCAACGATGACCTGCCCCAGGCGACATTCATGCTGGGAACTCCTGGCCTGTTCCGCGAAGGGGTTCGGCGTGCCCGCGCGTGGCGTGGGACACGGCGCATGCATGGTCATGCGTAGCGAGATACATCGACGACCAAGAGCCACGGGCACCCAACATCCACATCCCTTCGTTCTTTGGACAGCGAACGCGACGTGCGACGGCCGCGATCCAGGCCATCCGGAACGGTCGGCTACGCGGTCGTGGGTCGGACAGCCTCGCCACCCTGGTGATCCCCCGAACGCGGTCGACGTCGCGTGCGTGTCCCACATGGATGCGTCGGAGTGAAATGCCGCTACCCTATCGCGAGGATGCGTGTCGGGTATGGCGTCCACCCGGCTGGCCACGCCGCGCCGTCGCGCCATCGTCGCGGAGCGGGCACGGATCACTATGCATCGAAGTGATGTCCAGTGCGTATTTCCCTGCGCTTCCCGCGGACCTGATACTCGCGGTCGCGTTCTCGTCAGCAGGCGCCGCATCGGGAGACCGGCATGCATCTCGGGTTGAGCGAGACGCGGGCCGTACCTGGATGTCGAGGCGACAACCGGGACATCAACCGGGAATCGTACGATCGGCGTGCCGGCCGGCTCGACCACGACAGCCCGGCGCACGCCGGATGAAGGGGAGAGGAAGACGATGCGCCTCGGATACGACCGTCCGCTGTATGTGCTGCCCTTCGACCACCGCGCGAGTTTCGAGACGGGGCTGTTTGGCTTCAAGCCGCCGTTGACACGCGAACAGGCGGCCATGGTCGCCGCCATGAAGCGGGTCGTCTATGACGGGTTCCGGCGCGCCCTGGACGTGGGCGTGCCCGCGGAAGCCGCCGGAATCCTGGTCGATGAGGAGTTCGGCGCGGGCATACTTCGCGACGCGCGCGAGCGGGGCGTCGTCACCTGCGTGCCGGTGGAGCGCAGCGGGCGGGAGGAGTTTGCGTTCGAATACGGCGACCGCTGGAAGGACCATGTCGCCGCCGTCGCGCCGACCTTCGTCAAGGCGCTGGTCCGCTACAACCCGGAGGGCGACAAGGCGATGAACCGCCGGCAGGCCGCGCGGCTCAGGGTGCTGTCCGATCACTGCCACGGCACCGGCGTCCGCTTCATGTTCGAGCTGCTGGTGCCGGCGACGCCCGCGCAATCCGACCGGCAGCACGGCGATGCGGGTCTGTATGATCGCGACGAGCGCCCGGCGCTGATGGCGGGCGCGATCAAGGAGCTGCAGCAGGCGGGTGTGGAGCCCGACATCTGGAAGATAGAGGGGCTGGACCGTCGCGCTGATTGCGAGATGCTGGTGGCGACGGCCCGGCGCGACGGTCGCGACGAGGTCGGCTGCATCGTGCTCGGCCGTGGCTCCGACGAAGCCGGTATCCTCGCGTGGCTGCGCGCAGCGGCCCCGGTGCCTGGATTCTTGGGCTTTGCGGTCGGGCGCACGTCGTTCTGGGCCGCGCTGGTCGGCTTGCGTGACAACACGCTGACGCGTGAGGAGGCCGTCGTGCAGATCGCGGATCGCTACCTGGAATGGGTGCGCACGTTTACCGGCGCACGAGGGGAGAGCGGCCATGGATGCCAGTGAACTCGATCGGCTTTGCATCAACACGATCCGGACGCTCGCAATCGATGCGATCCAGAAGGCGAGGTCGGGCCATCCCGGCACACCGATGGGCATGGCGCCGGTGGCCTACAGCCTGTGGCAGAAGCGGCTCGACTTCGACCCGGCAGACCCGATCTGGCCGAACCGAGACCGGTTCGTGCTGTCATCCGGGCACGCGTCGATGCTGCTCTACGCCCTGCTGCATCTGACCGGGACGCAGGCGGTGAACGCTGCCTATCAGTCCGCCGGGCGCCCGGCGGTGACGCTCGACGACATCAAGACGTTCCGGCAGCTCGGCAGCGCCTGTCCCGGTCATCCCGAGTATCACATCACGTCGGGCGTCGAAGCGACCACCGGGCCGCTCGGCCAGGGCGTCGCGATGAGCGTCGGCATGGCGATCGCCGAACGCTGGCTGGCATCACACTTCAACCGACCCGACTTCGCCGTGGTGGACTGGCGTACCTACGCGCTGTGCGGTGACGGCTGCATGATGGAGGGGATATCCGGCGAAGCGGCGTCGCTTGCCGGACATCTCGGCCTGCACAAGCTGTGCTGGATCTACGATTCCAACCGGGTCACGATCGAGGGGCATACCGGGATCGCCTTCACCGAGGACGTCGCGACCCGCTTCCTGGGCTTCGGTTGGAACGTGCTGCACGTTCGCGATGCCAACGACGCAAACGAGGTCCTGGGCGCCTTCGATCTCGCGTCGCGCGAGCGCAGCCGTCCGACGCTGATCATCGTCGAGAGCCACATCGGCTACGGCGCGCCGCACAAGCAGGATAGTCCGGAGGTGCATGGCGAGCCGCTCGGCGACGACGAGGTGCGACTGACGAAGCGCTCCTATGGCTGGCCCGAGGACGCACAGTTCCTGGTGCCGGATGGCGTGTACCGGCATTTTGCCGACGGCATCGGCACGCGCGGCGCAGCGAAGCACGCGGCCTGGCGTGACCTGTTCGCGCGCTACCGAGCGGCGTATCCCGATCTTGCCGGGCACTTCGACGCCGTGCAGGCACGCGAGCTGCCGGCGGGTTGGGACGACGCGATTCCCGCCTTTCCGGCCGATGCGAAAGGCCTCGCGGGCCGTGACGCCTCGGCCATCGTGGAGAATGCCGTTGCCCGCACCATACCCTGGCTGATCGGCGGCGCCGCCGACCTCGCACCGTCGACCAAGACACGCCTGACCTTCGACAGCGCGGGCGACTTCCAGCCGGCTGAGTACGGCGGCCGCAACCTGCATTTCGGCATCCGCGAGCACGCGATGGGTGCCGCGGTGAACGGCATGGCGCTCGCGAAGCTGCGGCCGTTCGGCGCCGGGTTCCTGATCTTCTCCGACTATATGCGCACGCCCATCCGGCTCTCCGCGATCATGGAACTGCCGGCGCTTTACGTGTTCACCCACGATTCGATCGGTGTCGGCGAGGACGGGCCCACCCATCAGCCGGTGGAGCAGCTGGCCGGGCTTCGCGCCATTCCGGGCCTGATCACGCTGCGCCCCTGCGACGCCAACGAGGTGGCGGAGGCCTGGCGCTTCATCCTGAGCGCGAGGCATCAGCCGGCCTGCCTGATTCTGTCGCGCCAGCCTCTCCCGACGCTGGACCGCAATCGCTTCGCGCCGGCGGCGGGCGTTGCGCGCGGCGCCTACGTCCTTGCCGATTTCGGCGACACCCCGCCGCGCGCGATCCTGATCGGCACTGGCAGCGAGGTCTCCCTGTGCGTGGCGGCCGCCACCCAGCTCGCGTCGGAGGGGATCGCGACGCGAGTCGTCAGCATGCCGTCGTGGGAACTCTTCGAACGTCAGCACGAGAGCTATCGCGACGACGTGCTGCCGGATGCGATCCGGGCGCGGGTCGCGGTCGAGCAGGCTGCGACAATCGGCTGGGAACGCTATGTCGGGCGGCACGGCGCCGTTGTCGGGATGCATACGTTCGGCGCCTCGGCGCCGCTCAAGGGCCTGCTGGAGAAGTTCGGCTTCACGCCGGAGCATATCGTGACGGCGGCCCGCGAACAGGTCGCGCGGCAGGGGCGGTGACGGGGGCGGTCCGCGCCTGACGGCGGCCGCCCGGCCGCTTATTCGCGTTTATTCACACGATGCATGTCTCGCGAGACTGAATATCGCCGGAGCATGAAAGCAATGCCTTTTCCGAACGTCCCCATACGCACTACGAAGCGTGTCAGGATACCGCGCGACCAGCACGAAGATGCGAACCCGTATGGAACTCGATACAGAATGGCTGGAGACGGACGGGCGTGGAGGCTTTGCCTCCGGCACGGTCGGCCTCCTGCGCACGCGTCGCTATCACGCCCTGTTGCTAGCCTCCGCGACGCCGCCGACCGGCCGCTTTGTCCTCGTCAACGGGATCGAGGCCTGGGTCTCGACGTCAGCCGGGCGAACCGCACTGACTGCCCAGGCCTATGCTGACGGGACTATCTTTCCTGATGGTCGGGACTATCTGCGTGATTTCCGGCCGGTTCCCTTTCCGTCGTGGTTCTTCGTATTGCCGGACGGCACCGCGATCACCTTCACCCTCTTCTGTTCGCGCCACGAAGCCGAGACGATCCTCCGCTGGACCGCCGATCGGCCGGTCGATCTTGCGGTCCGTCCGCTATTTTCCGGACGCGACTATCATGCGCTGCATCGTGAGAACCAATCATTCGCCTTCGGATCAAACGCCACCGCCGCGGGCCGAACCTGGGAACCCTACGAAGGCGTCCCGTCGATCTCTGCCCGCGGTGATTTCGGGTGGATCGAAGAACCCGTCTGGTATCGCGGCTTTTCCTACGCACAGGAGCGCGCGCGCGGGCTGGACGACGGCGAGGACCTCGCCAGCCCCGGCATCTTCACCTGGGCCTCGGTGCGTGAGGCGACGCTCGCCTTCCGTGCCGGATCGCCCGGCACTCGCCCGCTCCACGCGGTCGAGGATGCCGAGCGTGCGCGCCGCAGCCGCCCGGCATACGACGTCGCAGCCGATGCCTATCTTGCCGACCGTCAAGATGGACGCACGGTGCTCGCCGGCTTTCCCTGGTTCACCGATTGGGGGCGCGACACGTTCATCGCCATCCGCGGTCTTTTGATCACGCGTGGCCGCCTGCGCGAGGCGGCCGCCGTGCTGCTTGCCTGGAGTGGCTGTGTCTGCGGGGGGATGCTCCCGAACCGCTTTCCCGACAGCGGCGAGCAGCCCGAATACAACACGGTCGATGCCGCTCTCTGGTTCGCCGTCGCCGTCCACGAGCTTCTCGTTGCCGGGGGCGCCGAAGCCGAGGAGGCGGCGCGGCTGCGGGGGGCCGTGGTCGCGGTCCTCGAAGGCTATGAGTCGGGTACCCGCTACGGCATCGCTCTCGACGAAAGCGACGGGCTGCTTCGCGCGGACGCGCCCGGTGTCCAACTTACCTGGATGGACGCCAAAGTCGGCGATCACGTCGTCACGCGGCGCGCTGGGAAGCCGGTCGAGGTGCAGGTGCTCTGGATAAACGCGCTGCTTGTTGCAGGCCAGTGGCCTGGTGGCAGCCGCTGGCGCGCGCTCGCGGACCGCGCGCGGGCGAGCTTTCTCGCAGCCTTCCCCGATCCCGCGACCGGCGGCCTGATCGACGTGCTTGATGCCCCGGACGTGCCCGACGGCAGGGACCGGCGGGTGCGACCGAATCAGGTGCTCGCCGCCGGCGGCCTGCCGTTCGAGGTGGTCACCCCCGCGCTGCGCGCCGGCATCGTGGACCTGGTCGAACGCGAGTTGCTGACGCCCTTTGGCCTGCGGACGCTCAGCTCCTCCGATCCGGATTATCATCCCCGCTACGCCGGCGGATCGGCCGAGCGTGACGGCGCTTATCACCAGGGTACCGCATGGCCGTGGCTGCTCGGCCCGTTCGTGGCCGCGTGGCTCGCGGTCCGCGCCGACCGGTCGGGGCCCGCCGCCTC
>NZ_BANB01000083.1 GCF_000964365.1 Acidisphaera rubrifaciens HS-AP3
CCGTTCCCGCAGCGCGGCCGGCGCGTCGGCGCGCAGGCGCGGCCGGGGCGGCAGTCGCTCGTCGCGGGGGCGGCTCAACGGCGTGACGTTCATGCAAGCCCCGCCCGCAGCAGGTCGTGCACGTGCAGGATGCCGACCGGCCGGCCCGTCGCGTCGGTGACGAACAGGGTCGTGATCGGGCGGGCGGGCGCGTTCATCACGCGCAACGCGTCTGCGGCCAGTGCGTCGGGACCTATCGTGCGGGGGGCGCGGTTCATCACCTCGCCCGCTCTACGGCCCAGCAGGTCCGGCCCCATGGCGCGGCGGAGGTCGCCGTCGGTGATGATCCCGGCCAGCCCCCCCGCCTGATCGACGACGCCGAGGCAGCCGAACCGCTTTTCGGTGATGCGCAGGATGGCGGCGTCCATCGGCAGGTCGAGCGGCGCCAGCGGCAGCGCCTCGCCCGTATGCATCAGGTCGCGCACCCGCCGCAGCCGCGCGCCGAGCCGCCCGGCGGGGTGGAATTGCCGGAAATCATCGGCCGTGAAGCCGCGCCGCGTCAGCAGCGCCACCGCGATCGCGTCGCCCAGCGCCAGCTGCATCGTCGTGCTGGTGGTGGGGGCGAGCCCCATCGGGCACGCCTCGTCGGCCGGCGGCAGCACCAGCGCCACGTCCGCCGCCTGCGCGAGCGTCGAGGCGGCGCGGCCGGTCACGGCGATCAGCGGCAGGCCGAAGCGCCGTGCATGGGTGACGAGGTCGCTCAGCTCCGCCGTCTCGCCCGAGTTGGACAGCGCGAGCACCGCGTCTCCCGGCACGATCATGCCGAGATCGCCGTGCGAGGCCTCGGCCGGGTGGACGAACTGCGCGGGCGTGCCGGTGGAGGCGAGCGTCGCCGCGATCTTGCGTCCCACATGCCCGGACTTGCCGATGCCGGAGACGACCACCCGGCCGGACACCGCGGCCAGCAGGTCGATCGCCCGTCCGAAACGCCCGTCGAGCGCGGCGCCGAGCGACGCCAGCGCCCGCGCCTCGGTCTGCAGCACGCGGCGGGCGACTTCGAGGTCGGGGTCGTCGGCGGCGTGCCGCGCGGTCAGAAGCGCGGGATCGACCGGCATGTCAGGATGCTCGAGCACCCGGACTGTATGGGCAGCCTCGCCGGGTCAGGTCAACCGATTACCGGCCGGAAGCCATCAACTCCGCCAAGAATCGTGCCAAGGTTGCCGCGATCTGACGGTCAGTGCGCGAAAATGTCAGGATCCTCGTAGCCCAGCAGGTCGAGACGACCGCGGGCGGGCAGGAACTCATAACAGGCGAGCGCCAGATCGAGCCGCTCCTCGCGGATCAGCAGCGCCTCCAGCCTGGCCCAGAGCGCATGCAGGTGCAGCACGTCGGAAGCGGCATAGGCGAGCTGTTCGGCCGTCAGCTCCGCCGCGCCCCAGTCCGACGTCTGCTGCTGCTTCGACAGCTCGACCCCGAGCAGGTCGCGGCAGAGGTCCTTCAGCCCGTGGCGGTCGGTGAAGGTCCGCACCAGCTTGGCGGCGATCTTGGTGCAGCGCACCGGCGCGACGGTGATCCCGAGCGCGTGCTGCAGCACGGCCACGTCGAAGCGGGCGAAATGCATCAGCTTCAGCCGCGACGGATCGGCGAGCAGCCGCGCGAGGTTAGGTGCCCGATAGCCGTGACCGCCGAGTCGTTCGGGCACCAGCTGCACCAGATGCGCCGTCCCGTCCCCCGCCGACAGCTGCACGAGGCACAGCCGGTCGCGGTGCGGGTTGAGGCCCATGGTTTCGGTGTCGACGGCGATCGAGGGGCCGAGATCGAGCCCGTCCGGCAGATCATGCCGATGCAGGTGGATCGTCGCGCCCTGGATGAACTGCGTGGTCACGCGCAACGGCCCCCGTGCGGCGGCGGGAGCGCCGCGCCCGCCCGTCCGCCATATCCGTCCCTTGGTGCCCAGGAGAAGACTCGAACTTCCACGACCTTGCGGCCACAGGTACCTGAAACCTGCGCGTCTACCAATTCCGCCACCTGGGCAGCCGTCGCCGGCACGGTGCGGGAGGCGCGCGATGTAGCCCCGGCCGCCGGCCCCGTCAACGGCCCGGCGCGGCGGCCGTGCCACCCGGCGACGCGCGTGCGCACCCCGCCTTGGCGACGGGCCGCCGCCCCCTGATAACAGGGCAGGCCGGAACAGGAGAGCGCGATGAGTGGCAGCATCGGTGGGACCCGCGCGGTCGCAACCGTCTTTGGCGGGTCGGGCTTCATCGGCCGCTATGTCGTCAAGCGTCTGGCGCAGCGCGGCTATATCGTGCGTGTCGCCGTGACCGACCCGGAGGGCGCGCTGTTCCTCAAGACGGCCGGGGCGGTCGGCCAGGTGGTGCCGCTCTATGCGTCCGTCGCCGTCCCCGCCCTGGTCGCACGGGCGGTCGAGCAGGCATCGGTGGTGATCAACCTCGTCGGCATCCTCGCGGAACGGCGGCCGGGCGATTTCGAGCGGCTGCAGCACGAGGGGGCGGGTGAGGTCGCGCGGGCCTGCGCGGCGGCGGGCGTTGCCCGTCTGGTGCAGGTCTCGGCGATCGGCGCCGACCCGGACAGCCCGAGCCTGTACGCGTCGAGCAAGGGGCGGGGCGAGGCGGCGGTGCGGGCGGCCTATCCGGCGGCGACGATCCTGCGCCCGTCGCTCGTCTTCGGGCCGGAGGACCAGTTCTACAACCGCTTCGCCGCGCTGGCGCGACTGTCGCCGGTCATGCCGGTGATCGCCGGGGATAGCCGGTTCCAGCCCGTCTACGTCGGCGACGTGGCGGATGCGGCGATGGCGGCGCTGGAGCGCGAGGACGCGCGGGGCACGACCTACGAGCTCGGCGGCCCGGCCGTGTACCGGTTCCGCGACATCCTGGCGTACATCTTGAAGGTAACGAAGCGACGACGGTGGCTGTGGGACATGCCGATGGGTCTCGCGCGGGCGCAGGCGCGGCTGCTGGAGCGGTTACCGGGGAAGATGCTGACCCAGGACCAGCTGCTGCTGCTGTCGCGCGACAACGTGGTGTCGGAAGGCATGCCCGGCCTCGACGCGCTCGGGATCGTGCCCACGCCGGTTGAGCTGATCGTCCCGAGCTATCTCCGGCGGTTCCAGCCAGGGGGCGGCCGGCGGGACGTGGTGGCCGACATCGAAGAAAGGTCCGTTTCGGACCTTCCTCCGTCGGTCTAGATGGGTTGAACGGGCCGGACCGGAGGCAAGCCGCGAAAAACATGTCAGTATTGCTGACGTAAGCGCACGTTTCGACTCGCGTGCCCCGCGGGTGACTGTTATCCGGTCATCCGAGACGTCGGCTGATGCCGTGTTGGGCAGGTGCG
This sequence comes from Acidisphaera rubrifaciens HS-AP3, assembly GCF_000964365.1. Taxonomy (GTDB): domain Bacteria; phylum Pseudomonadota; class Alphaproteobacteria; order Acetobacterales; family Acetobacteraceae; genus Acidisphaera; species Acidisphaera rubrifaciens. The sequence continues at coordinate 3,331 of NZ_BANB01000083.1, forward strand.
CCCGCGCGCCGGCACGGCCGGACGGTCCAGCGAAGGATGGAGCGGGGCGATGACGGAGCGCATGCTGCAATTCGTGCGGCTGGGACAGCACCAGCCCGACAAGCGCGACGTCGGCGTCCGCAAGCGCGATTTCGCCGAAATCTACGCCGATTTCGACCCCAAGGAGGCGGCGGCCCAGTCGAGCCGGTGCAGCCAGTGCGGCGTGCCGTTCTGCTCGATCCACTGCCCGCTCAGCAACAACATCCCCGACTGGCTGAAGCTGACCGCCGAGGGGCGGATGGAGGAGGCGTATGAGGTCTCCTCCGCCACCAATACCTTCCCCGAGGTCTGCGGCCGCATCTGTCCGCAGGACCGGCTGTGCGAAGGCAACTGCGTGATCGAAAAGGGGTTCGAGAGCGTCACCATCGGCGCCGTCGAGCGCTACGTCACTGACTATGCCTTCGAGCAGGGCTGGGTCCGCCCCATCCGACCGGTGAAAGAGCGGGCGGAAAGCGTGGGCATCATCGGCGCCGGCCCGGCCGGCCTCGCCGCGGCCGACATGCTGCGCCGGCAGGGCTATCAGGTGCATGTCTACGATCGTCACGACCGCGTCGGCGGCCTGCTGATCTATGGCATCCCGGGCTTCAAGCTGGAAAAGGACATCGTCCTGCGCCGCTGGAAGCTGCTGGAGGAGGGCGGTGTCCGCTTCCACCTCGGCGTGGAGATCGGCCGTGACGAGACGCTGGCGAGCCTGCGCGCGCGCCACGACGCGGTGCTGATCGCGACCGGCGTCTACAAGGCCCGCGATATCGGCGGCCCCGGCGCCGGCCTCGGCGGCATCGTGCCGGCGCTCGACTACCTGATTGCGTCCAATCGCAAGGGCCTGGGCGACGCCGTGCCCGCGTTCGACTCCGGCGTGCTGAATGCGGCCGGGCGCGACGTGGTGGTGATCGGCGGCGGCGACACCGCCATGGACTGCGTGCGCACCGCAGTGCGACAGGGCGCCAAATCCGTCACCTGCCTCTATCGCCGCGACCGCGCCAACATGCCGGGCTCGATGCGCGAGGTGAAGAACGCCGAGGAAGAGGGCGTGCGCTTCGTCTGGCTCGCGGCGCCGGAGGCGTTCCTCGGCGAAAGCGAAGTCACCGGCGTGCGCGCCGTTGGCATGCATCTCGGCCTGCCGGACGCCTCGGGCCGGCAGTCGGTGGAGCCGGAGCCGGGCGGTCATTTCAACGTCCCGGCCGATCTCGCGATCAAGGCCCTGGGCTTCGACCCGGAGGACCTGCCGCTGCACTTCAACGCGGCCGAGCTGGACGTCACGCGCTGGGGCACGGTGAAGGTCGACCACCGCAGCTTCATGACCAGCATGCCGGGCGTCTTCGCCGCCGGCGACATCGTGCGCGGCGCGAGCCTCGTCGTCTGGGCGATCCGCGACGGCCGCGATGCCGCCGCAGCGATGCACGCCTATATCCAGGCGCACGCCCGCGTCGCCGTCGCCGCCGAATGACCGGGCGCCTCGCCGCCCTGCTCGGCGCCGCCTGCATCGTGCTGCCGCTGCAGGCGGCGGTGCCGGCCGGCCATGCCGCGGCCGCGCCCGGCGACGATGCGGCCGCGCGCCTGCGTGTCGCGCAGGATATCGTGCGGCGCAACGGCTTCGCCGACGCCTACGCGCAGACGCTCGATCTGATGCGCGCGACGCTTGCGCAAAAGGTCATGCGGATGACCAACCGCTCAAAGCCCGAGGCCGAGGGCATCGTCGATAACATCCTGCTGCCGGCGCTGCGGGCGCATGTCGATGAACTGCGCGACGCGATGGCCGACATCTACGCCGACGACTTCACGCTCGACGAGTTGCGGCAGGTGCGCGCGTTCTATCAGACGGCCGTCGGGCACAAGGTCGCACAGGTCTATCCCGACATGATGATCCGGATGGCGGCGGCGCAGCATGCGTGGTGGCAGCGCGTGACGCGTGCCGCCATGGCGGCGCATCCCGGCCTGATGCCCACCCCAGGCGACAAGTTGTGAGAGATCCAGCCATGACCGAGACCGCCGAACAATTCGTCGCCGCCTGGGACGCGAATGTCCGGGCGCTGCGCGATGTCTATGACCCGTCGCAGGAACACGACGCCTGCGGCGTCGGCCTCGTCGCGGCGCTCGACGGGCGCCGGCGGCGCGACGTGGTGCAGGCGGGCATCGACGCGCTGAAGGCCGTGTGGCATCGCGGTGCCGTCGACGCGGACGGCAAGACCGGCGACGGTGCCGGCATCCACGTCGAAATCCCGCGCGACTTCTTCGTCGCCTGCATCGAGACCAACGGCGACACCGTCAAGCCCGGCCCGATCGGCGTGGGCCAGGTGTTCATGCCCAAGACCGACCTGTCGGCGCAGGAGCGGTGCCGGCAGATCGTGGAGACCGAGATCCTCAATTTCGGCTACGCCATCTACGGGTGGCGGCAGGTGCCGATCGACGTGAGCTGCATCGGCGAAAAGGCCAACGCGACGCGGCCCGAGATCGAGCAGATCATGATCTTCAGCCCGCATCCGGTGACCGAGGAGCAGTTCGAGCGCGACCTGTACGTCATCCGCCGCCGCATCGAGCAGGAGGCGATCGCCGCGCAGATCAGCGACCTGTATTTCTGCTCGCTGTCCTGCCGCTCGATCATCTACAAGGGGCTGTTCCTCGCGGAGAGCCTGACGGTCTTCTATCCGGACCTGCTCGACCCGCGTTTCACCAGCCGCTTCGCGATCTATCATCAGCGGTATTCGACCAATACCTTCCCGATGTGGAAGCTGGCGCAGCCGTTCCGCACGCTGGCGCATAACGGTGAGATCAACACCCTCAGCGGCAACATCAACTGGATGAAGAGCCACGAGACGCGGCTCGCCAACGAGCGGCTCGGGCGGTGGATCGACGACATTAAACCGGTGATCCAGGCCGGCAGCTCCGACACCGCGGCGCTGGACGCCGTGTTCGAACTGCTGGTGCAGGCCGGCCGCGACGCGCCGATGGCCAAGGCGATGCTGATCCCGGCCTCAATCGGCCAGGACCGCACGATGAAGCAGTCGCATCGCGACATGTTCCTGTACTGCAACGCGGTGATGGAGCCGTGGGACGGGCCGGCGGCCGTGTGCGCGACCGACGGGCGCTGGGTCATCGCCGGGCTCGACCGCAACGGGCTGCGCCCGCTGCGCTACATGGTGACCAGCGACGACCTGCTGGTGGTCGGCTCCGAGACCGGCATGGTGCATTTCGATCCCGGCACGGTGATCGAGCGCGGGCGTGTCGGCCCCGGGCAGACGATCGGCGTCGATCTGGAAACCCGCCGCTTCCTGCGCGACGACGAGTTGAAGGACATGCTCGCCGGGCGCCATCCCTACGGCGAGTGGGTCGGCCGCATCACCAACATCGACAGCATCGTGCGCACGGATGCGCCGGAGCCGGTGCTCAACGACAGCGAGACCCTGCGCCGCCGCCAGCTTTCCATGGGCTTCACGCTCGAGGAGCTGGAGCTGATCCTGCACCCGATGGTGGAGGACGCGCAGGAGGCGACCGGTTCGATGGGCGACGACACGCCGATCGCCGTGCTGTCGGAGGGTTATCGCGGTCTGCATCATTATTTCCGGCAGGCCTTCAGCCAGGTCACCAACCCGCCGATCGACAGCCTGCGCGAGACGCGGGTGATGACGCTCAAGACCCGGCTCGGCAATCTTGGCAACGTACTCGACCAGGACAGCAGCCAGCTCGTGCTGCTCCAGCTCGAAAGCCCGGTGCTGTCGAATGCCGAGTTCCAGGCGATGCGCGACTACATGGGCGCGTCCGCCTGCGTCGTCGATTGCACCTTCGCGGTCAGTGATGGCGAGGCGGGGTTGCGCGGCGCGCTGGAACGTATCCGCCGGCAGGCGGAGGACGGCGTGCGCGCCGGCTGCACGCATGTCATCCTCACCGATGAGGCGATGGGGCCGGAGCGGGCGGCAATTCCGATGATCCTGGCGACGGCGGGCGTGCACACGCACCTGACGCGCCAGAGCCTGCGCACCTTCACCAGCCTGAACGTGCGCGCGGCGGAATGCATGGACGTGCACTACTTCGCCGTGCTGATCGGCGTGGGCGCGACCACCATCAACGCCTATCTGGCGCAGGACAGCATCGCCGACCGGCACCGGCGCGGCCTGTTCGGCGACCTGTCGCTCAAGGCCTGCGTGCAGCGCTACAAGAAGGCGATCGACAAGGGCTTGCTGAAGACGATGTCCAAGATGGGCATCAGCGTCATCAGCTCCTATCGCGGCGGCTGCAACTTCGAGGCGATCGGCCTGTCACGCGCGCTGGTCGCCGAGTTCTTCCCCGGCATGCAGTCGCGCATCTCCGGCATCGGCCTCGCCGGTATCGCGCGCAAGGTGCTGGAGCTGCACGCGACGGCCTGGGGCAGCGACGCCGTGACCTTGCCGGTGGGCGGCATCTACAAGCTGCGCCGGCGCGGGGAGACGCATGCCTTCGACGGCGGTCTGATCCACATGCTGCAATCGGCGGTCGGCTCCGACAGCTATCAGCAGTACCGACGCTATGCGGACGCGGTACGCCGCCAGCCGCCGATCGCCCCGCGCGACCTGCTGGAGTTCCGCTTCGACCTGTGCAAGCCGATCTCGATCGACGAGGTCGAGAGCATCACCGAGATACGCAAGCATCTGGTCGCGCCCGGTATCTCGCTCGGCGCGCTGAGCCCGGAGGCGCACGAGACGCTGTCGATCGCGATGAACCGCATCGGCGCGCGTTCCGACAGCGGCGAGGGTGGCGAGGACCCGGAGCGTTCGAAGCCGCGGGCCAACGGCGACAACGCGTCCTCGGCGATCAAGCAGATCGCCTCCGGCCGCTTCGGCGTGACCGCCGAGTATCTCAACAACTGCCGCGAGATCGAGATCAAGGTCGCGCAGGGGGCGAAGCCGGGCGAGGGCGGGCAGCTGCCGGGCTTCAAGGTCACGGAGCTGATCGCGAAGCTGCGCCACTCGACGCCGGGCGTGATGCTGATCTCGCCGCCGCCGCATCACGACATCTACTCGATCGAGGATCTGGCGCAGCTCATCTATGACCTGAAGCAGATCAATCCCGATGCGACGGTGTGCGTGAAGCTCGTCTCGCGCTCGGGCATCGGCACCATCGCGGCGGGCGTGGCGAAGGCCAAGGCCGACGCGATCATGATTTCCGGCCATGCCGGCGGCACGGGTGCCAGCCCGCAGACATCGGTGAAATACGCTGGCCTGCCGTGGGAGATGGGGCTGTCGGAGGCGCATCAGGTGCTGATGCTCAACCGGCTGCGCCATCGCGTGAAGCTGCGCACCGACGGCGGCATCAAGACTGGCCGCGACGTGGTGATCGCCGCCATGCTGGGCGCCGAGGAGTTCGGCATCGGCACCGCGAGCCTGGTCGCCATGGGCTGCATCATGGTGCGGCAATGCCACTCCAACACCTGTCCGGTCGGCGTGTGCAGCCAGGACCCGAAGCTGCGCGCCAAGTTCGAGGGCACGCCGGAGAAGGTCATCAACCTGTTCAGCTTCATCGCCGAGGACGTGCGCGGCATCCTGGCCGAGCTCGGCTTCCGCAGGCTGACGGACATCATCGGCCGCACCGACCTGCTGCATCAGGTCAGCCGCGGGTCGGACATGCTCGACGACCTCGACCTCAACCCGCTGCTGGTGCAGGCCGATCCGGGCCCGTACGCGCGCTATTGCACGCTGCAGGGCCGCAACGAGGTGCCCGAGACGCTTGATGCCGAGATGATCGCCGACGCCGCGCCGCTGTTCGAGCGCAGCGAGAAGATGCAGCTGCAGTACACCGTGCGGAACACGCATCGCGCGGTCGGCACGAAGATCAGCAGCCGCATCGTGCGCCAGTACGGGATGAAGGGCCTGGCGCCCGGCCACCTTCTCGTGCGCCTGCGCGGCTCGGCCGGTCAGTCGCTCGGCGCGTTCGGCGTGCAGGGGCTGAAGATCGAGGTGATGGGCGACGCCAACGACTATGTCGGCAAGGGCCTGTCGGGTGCCGCCATCGTCGTGCGCCCGCCGCCGAGCTCGACGCTGGTGACGCAGGCGAACACCATCATCGGCAACACCGTCCTGTACGGCGCGACCGCCGGCACGCTGTTCGCGGCGGGACAGGCCGGCGAACGCTTCGCCGTGCGCAACTCCGGCGCCGAGGCGGTGGTGGAGGGCGCGGGGTCGAATGCCTGCGAGTACATGACCGGCGGCACCGTCGTCATCCTCGGCCCGGTGGGCGACAATTTCGGCGCGGGTTTCACGGGCGGCATGGCGTTCCTCTACGACCCCGAGGACCTGTTCGAGGTGCGCGTCAATCCCGACACGCTGGTCTGGCAGCGCATCGCCAACCCGCACTGGGAGGGCGTGCTGCGCGGCCTGATCGAACGCCACGTGGCCGAGACGCACAGCCGCTATGCGGAGAAGCTGCTGCATGACTGGCAGCAGACGCTCGGGCAGGTCTGGCAGGTGGTGCCCAAGGACTATGTCCGCCACCTCAAGGTCCCGCTCGACAGCGGCGAGGCTGCGGCGCGGCGGGCCTAGGGTCCGGACGGACGGGAGGCGGGCGGGGCGCCGACATCCCTTGGCGCACCGCCGCCCGCGGTGCAATAACCGGGGCGATGCGTTACCTGTACCACCTCCCGCTGTCCCCCTTCTCGCGCAAGGTGCGCCTCGTCCTGAGCGAGAAGCGGCTGCCCTACGAGCCGCGTCTGGAAAAGGTGTGGGACCGCCGGCCCGAATATCTCGACATGAACCCCGCCGGCACGGTGCCGACCCTGCTGGAGGATAACGGCCTCGTCATCCCCGACAGCAACGTCATCTGCGAGTATCTCGAGGAGGCCTATCCGGACACCGTCCTGATGGGCCGCACCCTCGCGGAGCGGGTGGAGGTACGGCGGCTCTGCGCCTGGTTCGACGGCAAGTTCGCGCAGGAGGTGACGCGCAACCTGCTGGGCGAGAAGTTCATGAAGCGCCTGTCCGGCCGCGGCGAGCCGGATGCCTATGCGATCCGCAACGGCTACACGGCGCTGCGCCATCACCTGCAGTACATCGGCTGGCTCGCGGAGACGCGCAAATGGCTGGCGGGTGCCAACATCTCGCTCGCCGACTTCGCCGCCGCCGGGCATCTCTCGGCGCTCGATTTCGCGAGCGACGTGGACTGGACGATCTCGCCGGCGGTCAAGGACTGGTACGCGCGGATGAAATCGCGCCCGTCCTTCCGGGGAATCCTGTCCGACCGGGTGCCGGGCGTCACCCCGCCGGCGCACTACGCCGATCTGGATTTCTGATCCCGCGCGCTCAGTTGGTGGACGGCCCGGCCTCCAGCAGAGCGAGGTTCTGCTGCGCGAGGTCGGCCGTGGCCGTGTCGGGTGACAGCGAGATGGCGCGCTGCCAGTCGGCCTGCGCGCCGGTTCGGTCGCCGCGCCGCTGGCGCAGGATGCCGCGCTCCAGATAGGCCTCCGGATAGTCGGGATCGATCGCGAGCGCCCGGTCCACGTCGTCGCGCGCCTGGTCCAGCTTGCCCTCGTAGCGCCACGCCGCCGCCCGCAACGTCAGCGCGTCGGCCCGGCGCGGATCGACCGCCAACGCCTGCGTAAGGTCGTCGATCGCGTCCAGGTACCGGCCGGTGGTGGCCGCCGCCACCGAGCGTTCGATCAGCAGTTCCGCGTCGTGCGGCGCGAGCGCCAGCGCCTTGGTCCCGGCGGTATAGGCATGGCCGGCGTCGTCGGCCATCAGCCATGCCTGCGTGGCCTGCCCATAGATCTGTGCCCGCGCCAGCGGCGGGGCGTGCGAACCGTCGGCCAGGTGCTCCAGCATGGCCGCGCCCTTGAGCGGGTCGCCGAGCGTGATGATCGCGAGCGCGTGGCAATGCACGGCGCCGTCGCCCCCGCCCGTCGCCTCCCACGCATCGGCAAAGGCGTTCGCCCCCGCCGGATCGTTGGTCAGCATATCGAGGCAGTGTTCGTAGTCGGGGCCGGTGGCGATGCGCGGGGGCACCGGCGGCACCGGCAGCGGCGGGGCGGCCGGCGTCCCTGCCACCGGC
>NZ_BANB01000082.1 GCF_000964365.1 Acidisphaera rubrifaciens HS-AP3
GAGTTCAGACGTGTGCTCTTCCGATCTGATCCAGTTCAGCGCCGAGGCCGGCGCGATCCTCGGCCGCGCCCCGGTCGGGCAGCGCCACCTGCTGGCGGCCTACGGGCGCGACCTCGGCGCGGCCTTCCAGATCGCGGACGACCTGCTGGATGCCGAGGGCAGCACGGCGGCGATCGGCAAGACCGCCGGCAAGGACGAGGCGGCGGGCAAGGCGACGCTGGTGGCGGTCCTGGGCGCCGAGCGCGCCCGCGCGCACGCCGCAATGCTGGCCCGACAGGCCGCCGGGCATCTGGACAGTTTCGGCGAACGGGCCTTGGTTCTGCGGGCGCTCGCGGCGCACGTGGTCTCGCGCTCGCACTGACTCCCTTCGCCGCGGTGCCCGGGCTGTCCCGCCCGGGCAGATGGCCGGGGTGCCGGGGCGGGTGATACGACAAAGGTGGAAGAACGCATGTCAAAACCGAACACGCCGCTCCTCGACCGGGTGAGGATACCGGCGGACCTGCGGAACTTCTCGGCCGAGCAGCTGCGCCAGGTCGCGGACGAGCTGCGGGCCGAGACGATCGATGCCGTGTCCGTCACGGGGGGGCATCTCGGCTCGGCCCTCGGCGTGGTCGAGCTGACCGTGGCGATCCATGCCGTGTTCGAGACACCGCATGACCGCCTGATCTGGGATGTCGGCCACCAGGCCTATCCCCACAAGATCCTGACCGGCCGGCGCGACCGTATCCGCACGCTGCGCCAGGGCGGCGGCCTGTCCGGCTTCACCCGCCGGTCGGAGAGCGAATACGACCCGTTCGGCGCCGCCCATTCCTCGACCTCGATCTCCGCCGGCCTCGGCATGGCGGTAGCCCGCGATCTGAAGCTCGCGGCGGGCGTGGACGCGGCGGCGGCGGACCGCAACGTGATCTGCGTCATCGGCGACGGTGCCATGAGCGCGGGCATGGCCTATGAGGCGATGAACAACGCCGGGGCGCTGAACTCCCGCCTCGTGGTCATCCTCAACGACAACGACATGTCGATCGCCCCGCCGGTGGGCGCGATGAGCGCCTATCTGTCGCGGCTGATCTCCTCGCGCAGCTTCCTGTCGCTGCGGGAACTCGCGGTGCGCATGGCGCGCCGCTTCCCGCGCGGCATCGAGCGGACGGCAAGGCGGGCCGAGGAATATGCGCGCGGCATCCTGACCGGCGGCACGCTGTTCGAGGAGCTGGGCTTCTACTACGTGGGCCCGATCGACGGCCACAACATCGACCACCTGCTGCCGGTGCTGCGCAACGTGCGCGATGCCGAGGATCTCGGGCCGGTGCTGGTCCACGCGATCACGCGCAAGGGCAACGGCTATGGCCCGGCCGAGGAGTCGGCGGACAAATATCACGGCGTGAGCCGGTTCAACGTCGTCACGGGGGTGCAGGACAAGTCGCCGCCCGGCCCGCCCACCTATACCAAGGTGTTCGCCGATGCGCTGATCGCCGAGGCCGAGCGCGACAACAAGATCGTCGCGATCAACGCCGCGATGCCCTCCGGCACCGGGCTCGACCGGTTCGCGAAGCGCTTCCCGGACCGGTGCTTCGATGTCGGGATCGCCGAGCAGCACGCCGTGACCTTCGCCGCCGGCATGGCGACCGAGGGGATGCGGCCGTTCTGCGCGATCTATTCGACCTTCCTCCAGCGCGCCTATGACCAGGTGGTGCACGACGTCGCCATCCAGCGGCTGCCGGTGCGCTTCGCGATGGACCGCGCGGGGCTGGTCGGGGCGGACGGGGCGACGCATGCCGGCAGTTTCGACATCGCCTATCTCGGCTGCCTGCCGGGCATGGTGCTGATGGCGGCGGCGGACGAGGCCGAGCTGGTCCACATGGTGGCGACCGCCGCCGCGATCGACGACGCCCCGAGCGCGCTGCGCTATCCGCGCGGCGAGGGCACGGGCGTCGCCCTGCCGGAGATTGGCGAGGTGCTGCCGATCGGGCGCGGCCGGCTGCTGCGCGAGGGCGGTTCGGTCGCGATCCTTTCGCTCGGCACGCGGCTCGTCGATGCGCTGCGGGCCGCCGACGAACTGGCCGCCCACGGCCTGCCGGCGACGGTCGCCGACGCGCGCTTCGCCAAGCCCCTGGATACGGCGCTGATCGAACAGCTGGCCCGTCACCACGAGGTGCTGATCACGGTGGAGGAGGGGGCTGCCGGCGGCTTTGGATCGGCGGTGATGCACCATCTCGCATGGCGCGGAATGCTCGACGGCGGGCTCAAGTTCCGTCCGATGACGCTACCGGACCGTTTCATCGATCACGACTCCCAGACGCGCCAGATGGCCGAGGCCGGGCTGTCCGCGCGCGACATCGTCCGCGTCGCGATGCAGGCGATGAAGCTGGGGGACGCGGCGGGCGGCCCGCTGCGCAGCGTCACGGCGACGACATGATCACGACCCGCCGGCGCGCCGCGCTGCGCTTGGCCGGGCTGGCGCTGGCCGGGCTGGTGCTGCCGCTCGGGCCGGCGCACGCCGCGCCCGACAGCGACGTGACGGCGCCGGTGGCGCAGTTCCAGGCGGCGCTGTCGGCGGTCATGAAGGCCTCCGGGGCCTCCTTCGCGCAGCGCTACGACATGCTCGCGCCGGTGGTGGAGCGGGTGTTCGACCTGGCCGTGATCCTGCGCGCCTGCGTCGGCCCGCGCTGGCAGTCCTTCTCGCCGGACCAGCAGGCGGCGCTCGGCCACGTCTTCGCGCAGTTTACGACCGCGAGCTGGATCGCCAACTTCACCGGGGACAGCGGCGCGCGGTTCGAGATCCTGCCCGATCTGCGCAGCGTCGGGGCGGACCAGATCGTGCAGACCCGCATCCTGGTGCCCGGCCGCGAGGGGCACCGCATTGACTTCCAGATGCGCCAGGAGACCGATGGCTGGCGGGTCGTGGACGTGCTGCTCGACGGCACGATCAGCCGGGTGGCGGTGCAGCGGTCGGATTTCCGTCGCTATGTGGCCGAAAACACGGCAACACCGCTGATCAACGTGCTGCGCAAGAAGGTGGCGGACCTGTCCGGAGGATCGTTGCCGTCGTGATCGTTCCAGCCGTTTTGGCCGGCCTGCTCGCCGCGGCCGGCGTGGCCGAGGTGCTAGCCGGTGCCTGGCTCGTGCGCCGCTTCGCCGATGCGGCGGTACGGCATCGGCCGGCGCCGGCGCGCTGGTCGTCCATGCGCGACTGGCCGCCCATCACCGTCCTGAAGCCGCTCTACGGCGACGAGCCGCTGCTGGAGGCGGCGTTGGAGAGCATCTGCCGGCAGGACTATCCGGTCTATCAGATCGTCTTCGGCGTGCAGGACCCGGCGGACCCGGCCCGCGCCGTGGCCGAACGCATCGCCGCGCGGTTCCCCGACCGCGACATCACGATCGTGGTCGAGCCGATGCAGCACGGCGCGAACCGCAAGATCGGCAACCTGATCAACATGTATCCGCACGCCCGTCACGACGTGCTGGTGCTGGCCGACAGCGACCTGCATACCGCGCCCGACTATCTGTGCCGGGCGGTCGCCGCCCTGGACGAGCCCGGCGTGGGACTGGTGACGACGCTGTACGGGGCGCTGCCGGCCGGCGGCGAGTCGGACTGGGTCGGCCGCCTCGTCGGGCGCCTTGGGGCGCTGCAGATCACGGAGACCTTCCTGCCGGGCGCGCTGCTGGCGCGGGCGCTCGGGCGGCAGGACTGCCTCGGCGCCACGATGATGCTCCGGCGGGAGACGCTGGAGCGGGTGGGCGGGCTGGTCGCCCTCGCCGACCATCTGGCGGACGACCACATCCTCGGCCTGCTGGTGCGGGGGCAGGGCCTTCGGATCGCGCTCGCCGACACGGTGCCCGTCACGACCGTGCCCGAGCGGCGCCTGCGCCCGCTCCTGGTTCATGAATTGCGCTGGGCGCGCACGATCCGCGCGCTGGTCCCGGCGTCCTTCGTCGCCTCGGCCGTGCAGTATCCGCTGGCCTGGGCGCTGGTCATGCTGCTGCTGAGCCCATCCGGCTGGGCGGCGGCGTTCTATACGCTGGTGTGGCTGGCGCGGGGC
>NZ_BANB01000081.1 GCF_000964365.1 Acidisphaera rubrifaciens HS-AP3
CCTGCCGCCGTTCCAGCCGGTGCGGCGCGACTTCGCCTTCGTCGTGGACGCCACGGTGCCGGCCGATGCCGTGCTGCGCGCGGCGCGCGGGGCGGAGCGGAAGCTGATCGCGTCGGTCGTGCTGTTCGACCGCTACGAGGGCGACCGGCTGCCCGCCGGCAAGGTGTCGCTCGGCGTGGAGGTGACGTTCCAGCCGCAGGAGCGCACCCCGACCGATGCCGAGATCGAGGCCGCGTGCGCCCGCGTCGTGGCGGCGGTCGGCAAGGCGACGGGGGCGGTCCTGCGCGTGTAGCGCCGGCCGGGGCGGCAAAGGCTGACAAGGCGGGGCGGTTCCATCATATGTCTGCCCGACAAGGCTGGGCCAGCCGCCGCCCATCGCCGCCGGATGCACCATGACCGACACACCCCTCGCCCAGATACGCAACTTCTCGATCATCGCCCATATCGACCACGGGAAGTCGACCCTGGCCGACCGGCTGATCCAGACGACCGGCGCGCTGTCGGACCGGGAGATGACCAACCAGGTCCTCGACAACATGGAGCTGGAGCGCGAGCGGGGCATCACCATCAAGGCGCAGACCGTGCGCCTGTCCTACCGGGCGAAGGACGGGCTGACCTATGTCCTGAACCTGATGGACACGCCCGGCCACGTCGATTTCGCCTATGAGGTGAGCCGCAGCCTTGCTGCGTGCGAGGGCTCGCTGCTGGTCGTCGACGCGTCGCAGGGGGTCGAGGCGCAGACACTGGCGAACGTCTACCAGGCGATCGACGCCAATCACGAGATCGTCCCGGTCCTGAACAAGATCGACCTGCCGGCCGCCGACGTGCCGAAGGTCAAGCAGCAGATCGAGGACGTGATCGGCCTCGACACCTCCGACGCGGTGGAGATCAGCGCCAAGACCGGCCTGAACATCGAGGGCGTGCTGGAGGCGCTGGTGACGCGCCTGCCGCCGCCCACGGGCGACGCGGACGCGCCGCTGAAGGCGCTGCTGGTCGACAGCTGGTACGACCCTTATCTGGGCGTCATCATCCTGGTGCGGGTGAAGGACGGTCGGCTGCGGCGCGGCCAGAAGATACGCATGATGGCGCAGGGCTCCGTCCACACGGTCGAGCAGGTCGGCGTGTTCGCGCCGAAGCTCACGCCGGTCGACGATCTCGGCCCCGGCGAGATGGGCTACATCACCGCGGCCATCAAGACGGTCGCCGACTGCAACGTGGGCGACACGCTGACCGAGGACCGCCATCCGGCGTCCGAGCCGCTGCCGGGCTTCAAGCCGTCGGTGCCGGTGGTGTGGTGCGGCCTGTATCCGGTCGATGCCGACGATTTCGAGAAACTGCGGGACAGCCTCGGCAAGCTGCGGCTCAACGACGCGAGCTTCCATTACGAGGCGGAGACGTCGGCCGCCCTCGGCTTCGGGTTCCGCTGCGGCTTCCTCGGGCTGCTGCATCTGGAGATCATTCAGGAGCGGCTGTCGCGGGAGTTCGACCTCGACCTCATCGCGACCGCGCCCTCGGTCGTCTATCGGCTGCACAAGACCAACGGCGAGATGATGGAGCTGCACAACCCGGCCGACATGCCGGACGGCAGCGTGATCGACCGCATCGAGGAGCCGTGGATCAAGGCGACGATCCTGGTGCCGGACGACTATCTCGGCAGCGTGCTGACCCTGTGCAGCGAGCGGCGCGGACAGCAGGTCGACCTGACCTATGTCGGCAACCGCGCGATGGCCGTCTATCGCCTGCCGCTGAACGAGGTGGTGTTCGATTTCTACGACCGTCTGAAATCCGTCAGTCGTGGCTATGCCAGCTTTGATTACACGATGGACGGCTACGCGGACGGCGACCTTGTGCGCATCTCCATCCTTGTCAACCACGAGCCGGTCGATGCGCTCAGTTTCATCGCCCATCGCGCCGCTGCCGACAATCGCGGCCGGGCGATCTGCGCCAAGCTGAAGGATCTGATTCCGCGCCAGCTGTTCAAGATCGCGATCCAGGCGGCGATCGGCGGTCGGGTGATCGCGCGCGAGACGATCGGCGCGCTGTCGAAGGACGTGACGGCGAAATGCTACGGCGGCGACATCAGCCGCAAGCGGAAGCTGCTGGAGAAGCAGAAGGAAGGCAAGAAGCGCATGCGCCAGTTCGGCAGGGTCGAGATACCGCAATCCGCCTTCCTCGCCGCGCTGAAGATGGACGCATGAGACGCGCCGCCGCGTGCCTCGCGCTGCTGGCACTCGTCGCTGCCGCGCCGGCGCCGACGGGGGACTGGGTCGGCACCTATGACTGCGCGCAAGGGCCGACCGGGCTCGCCCTGCATCTCGACGACGCGCCGGACGGCAGCGTGCGCGGCGTGTTCTTCTTCTACGCCGACCCGCGCAACCCGGGCGTGCCGTCCGGCTGTTTCGACATGCAGGGGACGTGGGACGCGGCGCGGCATCGGCTGATGCTGCATGCCGGTGAGTGGCTGGTGCGGCCGTTCGGTTATGTCGGCGTCGATCTGGCCGGGCAGGTCGCGTCAGGGGTGCTGTCGGGCACGGTGGACGGGCCGGGCTGCACCCGCTTCCGCCTCCATCCCGGCCTGCCGCCCGTCCCCCGCCCGGACGCCTGCCGCCCGCCGCCGCCGCCCCCGGCCGGCCCGACCGTCTGACAGCCCGGCCGCGCAAAAACCCGCCCACCCTTGCCGGCCCCCGGGTTGCCCCGGCCGACCCGGCTGCTATTTTGCCGCCGCCCCGCCGGAGGGATGGCCGAGCGGCTTAAGGCGCACGCTTGGAAAGCGTGTGTGCGTGAAAGCGTACCGTGGGTTCGAATCCCACTCCCTCCGCCACAATGGCACGCCAACACACTGATTTCATTCAGATTTGGGCGATGGCTGGGCGGCTGTCCTACATTAGGTCATACATTACGGGTCGCGCGCTTCACCGGACGGATGCTTCGGGGGGTGTGGGAATGGCCTGCGCGGAACCTGCCGGGCGGCGAGGGGCAGCAAGCGGCAACTCGCCCGCTGCGTTCCGTTGCGCGTCACGTTGCCGGCCTGCCCGGGCGCGCGCGCACGGTTGGATCATACTGCGCCGGGCGGCTGAGGAAACATTTTTCCAGCCACTTCTGCACCGCCACCTGAACCGCGCGCCGGTCATCAGCCTGCCCCGCGTCCATCCCAGCCGCCCGTAGCACCGCCCGCCGTTCATGCGGATACAGTTCCAGTGGAACGAGCATCAGATCGCGTTGCCGGCGGAGCCGCGTCCGAGCCATGCGGGTAGCCGAGGCGGAGCGGGCGGCGGGGGCGGGGGTGTCAGTCATGGGCGATACCGTTCTCTATTCGGAACGAGGGTGTAGGGTGGTGTAGGGTTCTACATTTCACCCGTTATACGCGCGGGTGCGCGTGCGCGCGTGACGGGGTTATCGAGAAACCATACACCACCCTACACCCGGCACGGTCTGGGCCTTCACCACACGCCGCTTTCGTTTGGCAGCAGCCTCACACCGAGGAACATCACGCCGGCTTTTTTCCGCTTCTTCGCGGCATGGTGTTCAAGGCTTTCAGCGAACCGCTTTTCCGTTCCAGCTTCCTCACCCCGGCTGGTGCACCATTTCCGCCAGTCCTCGAACGCCGCCCGGGACGACATCTCGGCGCCGGCCTTACGCTCACACCGCTCGCCCAGCCAGGTTGCGAGACTGTCCTGGGCGGCGAAGTATTCAGCGGTCGCATCGCGGACCACCTCGGGTTGGCCGAGGCCTTCCCGCTGCCACATGAGGGCGCCCTCGATCGCCCAAGCGAGGATACCGGGCAGCTCGTCCCGCAGCTTCTCCGGCAGCTTCGTGTCGGGCACGGCGGGCACATAGGTCAGTGGCATCAGGCGCAGCCGGCGGCGCATGGCCGGGTCGGGATTGTTAAGCGTCGGGCGATGATTGCCGGCGATCCACAGCTTGAGCACTGGGTTGAACTCAAACGGATCGCCGCGCATGACGCGGGCGCTGATACGGTCGCCCCCGGTCAGGGACTTGATGCGGGACTCTGCCCAAGCGCGGCCTTCCTCTGTCTCTGTGACGCATACCATGCGGGCGCCGCGCAGGCTGGCGAGGTGGGTAGGATGCTGGTCGCTGCGGCCGACTGTGAAAACGTCCTGCATCGCCGTGGTCGCGTAGTCGCCCAACGCGGCGGCGACGGTGCCGACGAGCACGGATTTGCCGTTGGCGCCGGGGCCGAACAGAAAGAGAAAGACGTGTTCCTCGATGCTGCCCGTGAGCGTGTATCCGATGAACCGTTGCAGATAGTCGATAGCTTCCTGATCGTCCTGCGTAATCTCCCGGAGGAACTGAAGCCACCGGGGGCAATCGCCGCCGGGCGCCACGGCCGTTACCTTCGTGAACAGGTCGCCGCGCCGGTGTGGGCGCATCTTGCCCGTGCGGAGGTCCACAACCCCGGCGGGGGTATTCAAGGCCCACGGATCAGCGTCGAAGTCCTCGGCCCGGCGAGCGTGGCGTACGTCGGAGCGGGCGAGCCGTTCGACCGCCGAGACGGTGCTGGCGCTGGTGATCGAGCGTGCCATCGCATCGCCGTTCTTCGGGTGCGCGACGACGGCAGCGGCGGCGGCGATACGACACTGACGGCGGATAAGGTCGAAGACTCGTAGCGTGTCGTCCGGCCGCCAGCGGCAGCCGTCCCAGCGAAGCCACGCCGACCAAGCGGGAACGTAGAGAAGTTGTCCATCGAAGGCGGCGCTGAATTGCAGGGCAATCGCGTCGTCGCTGAACTCCGCCGAACGGATGTCGGCCTCTTCAACGGTAAAGGGCGCATCAGCCATCGGTGCGGCCCTCGGCCATCAGCAGGTCGTTGAAGTCGCCGGCAGCGCGCGGGCGCAGAAGCTGCACCCGCCTGCCTTCAGCCATGAACCGCAGCGCGGCGGTGCGGCCCGCTTGCTCGCCGGCAGGGTCAGGGTCCACCGCAATGGCGACGTGGCGGGCTTCCGGGGGCAGCAGGAGGCCGCGTGCCAAGTTGCCGGCCGACAGGGCAGCCCATGCCGGCCAGCCCGTCAGGAGGCCGGCGGAGGCGGCTGACTCAATGCCTTCACCGAGCACCAGCGGCAGGTCAGGGTGGAGCGCGTCCAGGCGGATTGCGCCGCCCCATACAGGGCCGAGTGATGCCTTCGGCGGCTCGATCGCAGCCTTGGCGCCGGTGCGGTCGAGATAGGTGCGATGCACCGCGACAGCCGCGCCGGTCACGTCCTGCACCAGCGCGATCATCGCGGGATGCCGGCCGCGTTCGGGGTGCGGCGTGTCGGCCCGGAACCGGATCGAGGCGGAGGGGGTGATTTCACTTATGCAGCGACGCCGCAGGTAAACCGCGACGAGCGTGCCGAGCGCCGGTGCAGAGCCGGCCCAAAGGCGGAGCGCGGCCTGCTGTTTGCGCAACCGTGCGGCGGCGATGTCGTCCGGCTTCGGGGTTTCAGTGCGTGTTGTAGTGCCGGTGATCCGGGCGAGCGTGTCGGCGATCGTCGCGGCGTCGCAGCCATTGGCGCAGAACGTCACGGGGCGGCCATCGCGGCTGGCCTTCAACGTGAAGGCGCGCGGATAATCACAGGCCGGGCACGTGCCCCGCCAAGACCGGGTGTGCTTCGCGAGGTCCAGGCGCTGGGCGAGGTCGGATGCGGCGCTCACTGCACCACCTCCGCCGCCGGCCGCGTGGGATGCTCCCCGTCGCGCGGGACGATGACCAGCGTCGGCTTCAACGGGAACCGCTCGGCCCATTCCCGCGCGTGCGCCGCATCCGTTTCGATCAATACACAACGGCCCAGAAGCCGCGCGGCGTGGACAGCTTCGGCGTAGGTCTCTGCTGTCGCGCCGGCCGCATGCACTACGGCAGCCTCGGCCCACGCGGCGATCGTCGCGGCGCACCGCCATCCGGCCGGGCCTGTGCTGCTGTAATCGTCATCGCCCACCAGCACCACCGCCGCGCCCGTCTGCGGCAGGTCGCGGGCCGTTACCTCGGCGTCTCGGTGCGGGACATGCGTGAGTTGTATCTTGCCCTGCCGCACCGCGCGCAGCAGTTCAGCGAGGCCGGGTTGTCCGGCCTGTTCGGCGACGGCGACGGCGCGAGCAAGGTCGTCGGGCGTGCAGCCGATGCGGGCTTGGGCGGCCTGCGCGCGGTGCTGATGACGGTTGTGAATAGGCATCGTTTATCTCCACGATGCCCGGCCAAGCGGTTGCCTTGAGACTGGCGCGGTGATATATCAGGGGGGTTCCTCCTCCGCCTGACACTCACGCCACACCACGCCCCCGGCCCGCCACGGCCGGGGGTTTATCGCGCTATGGAATCCTGACGGGCGGCGGCGCGCGGCGCGCGGAGCTTTGCCGGGGGCAGCGCGGCCAGCAGCGAATCCAAACTATCGAGATCGACAAGCGTCCTGCCTGCGAGCTTCACAAGGCGCAGACGCCCCGCGCCGGCCAGCTCGTAAGCCTGTGTCCGGCTGAGCGGATAGGTGCGGACCACATCGAGGAGCCGCGCGAAACGGGGAGAGGGAACAGGATTGGTCGGGGAGGGCATGGGCGCACCTAATCAGCGCCGACAAACGATCGTTGTCAGCGGCAACTGGCTGCGGCACATCCGACGCGGGCAAACCCAGACCTGAAATACGCACGTGACGAGCACGCTCCATGGCGACTCGCCGCCGCGACCTGCGGCCTCGCGGATACTATAGGAGGTCACGGCCACGCCGCGTCAAACACTTTCCGGATGACTAAGGACGACGTTAAGTGGTGCCGCATCCCGGCGACGGACGCGGAACGGGCGGCCCTTGCGCGGGTCGTCCGGCTGGCGGTGCGGTCGATCGCTACGGATGGTGAGGCGGCCAGCATCTTCTGCCGGTTGGCCGTCCACCTCGCCTATGCGGTGAACAGGGAGGCCGCGTGATGCCCCGCACCTTCCGCATCCCGCCGATACCGACGCCCCGCGACAAGGGGGAGCCGCCGAAGCCCTCAGAGCCGGGGAGCGGCCGGTGACGGGTAACACGCACCACTGAGCGGGGCACTAACTCGAACGGGAGGGCCGTCTCGCAAGGGGCGGCCCTTTTCGTTGGGGCCAAAACTTCGAGCCGGCCACATCCGGGGAAGTCACCAGAAGTGACTATATTTTGCCCATATCAGGATTAAGAGACACGTTAGGTTGCCGAATACGCCGAGAACCAGAAAGGCAAGCTGCCGGTTCATGGAACTCATGTAAGATACGATTAAGATTATATCTTCCCTTGAATGGACTATGGACTGTCGGACGTGTGCATCTGAAAAGTCGCTGAAGCCCCGTTGGTATTCCGCCCACCGCACCGATGCTTGTAAGTTAGCCGCTCTAGTATCCCACCACTCAAAACCTTCGTCGGCCATCGTCTGTCCCCTCACCCCACCGCCGCGCTCTTGATCGCCACCACGTTGTCTTCCCGCGCCGGCCTACTGCACCACTCAGCCCAGTCAGCCATCAGGTGACGGCGGCGGTCGAGGAAATCACCACGCTGATATGCGGCTTCCACCTTGTCGCGCAGGGTGTGCGCCAACGCCGCCTCGGCCAGCTCACGCGGGGTGTTCGTCGCCTCGGCGCACCAGTCGCGGAAGGAGGAGCGGAACCCGTGCACCGTGATCTCGCCGCGCTTCATGCGGCGTAGGAGGGCCGTGAGCGCCATATTCGAGAGCGGGTGCCCTGTCCGCTGACCGGGAAAGATAAAGGCGCCAGGGGCCGTCCCCGTGGCCGCAAGCTGGCGAAGAATGGCAAGGGCCGGGTCAGACAACGGCACACGATGCTCGCGCCCCGCCTTCATCCGGGTGCCGGGCACCGTCCAGACCTTCTGTGCGGTGTCGATCTCGCCCCAGCGCGCGCCGATCGCCTCGCCCGTTCGTGCCGCCGTGAGGATCAGGAACCGCAGCGCCAAGGCGGCCACGCCTTCCTGGGCGGCGAGCATGGCCATGAAGCTGCCTATCTGACGCCAGGGCAGCGCGGCGTGATGCTCCACACGGGCGACCTTGCCGCGCGCCGGCAGCAGGTTGGCGAGATGCCCGCGCCAGCGGGCTGGGTTGTCGCCCGTGCGGAGGCCGCGCGCCGTCGCGTAGTCGAGAACGGCCTCGATCCGGCCGCGCACACGGGACGCGGTTTCGGGCTTCGTGGTCCAGATCGGGTCCAGGACGGCGGTGACCTCGGCGGTACCGATCGCGCCGACCGGCATCCTGCCGATGACCGGATAGGCATAGGTCGTCAGGGTCGAGGTCCATTGCGCCGCGTGCTTGGCGTTCCGCCACGCGGGCGCATGGGCGGCGATGTAAGCCTCCGCAATCGCTTGAAAGGTGTTGCGTCCGGCTTGGTGAATCGCTTCGGCCCGGCGCGCGTCCCGCTGCTCGATCGGGTCACCGCCCTGCCGGACGATCGCACGGGCCGCCACCGCCGCCTGCCGGGCATCAGCCAAGGGAACGTCGCGGAGGGTGCCAAGGCCCATCCAACGATGCTTGCCGGCCGGGGAGCGGTAGCGGAACAGCCATGACCGCCGCGCCGCGTCCTTCACGTGCAGGTAAAGGCCGCCGCCGTCGCCATAGGTGCCGGGGGCGGTCAGAGCCTTCACCTTCGCCGCGTTCAGCTTGCCCATCGCGCCCTGCCTCACCGTCTGTACTACATCGTGTCCTACACTAAATGCGCGGACAGCGGACTACAAGCCCGGACGATGACGGATGGAAAGGCCCGGATAATCGGCACTATCAGGGGGTGCTGCGGATGCGTGCGGATCGGGTAGGACGTAGGTTAGGCGGACACTCCCTCCGCCAACACCGAACCCAGGCCCTTGCGCCTTCATGCTCGGTCGCGGCTGCCGCGGCCGCGCCGGACTCCGGCCGCCGGGGCCGGTTGTCCGGTGTTTCAGGCGGCGTGGTGGGTGATGGCGGCGGCCTGCACCGGCGCGCGGATCGCTGCTCGGGCCGCCGCGAGGCGTGGGCCGGCGAGGACGAGCGGCGCGCAGCCCTCGGCTTCCCAGACGCGGGCGTTGAAGTCGGGATGCAGCGTCACCGCGCGACCGCCGTTGCCGAACGAGGCGCGATTGCCGGTGTCGAGATAGCACTCCGCCGCCAGCCCTTCCGCCAGCAGCACGTCGTGGTGGTCCAGTTCCACATGATAATACGTGACCGCGTCGACCGGCGCCGGCGCGATGCTGGTCCCGTTCACCAGCAGGCGAACGGGGATCAGCGCGCCGTCGAGATAGAGCGCGTGATCGGGCGAGATCACCAGGTCGCGGCAGGGCAGGCCCGGGCCGAAGGCGCCGGCCGCGACGCGCACCGGGCATACGCGGGCGGGATCGCGATGGCGGCGCAGATCGACCGCGCGCCGGCCGATCCAGATCACCCGGCGCGGGCCCGACAGCACGGTCGTCACCACGTCGCCAGCACGCAGGGCCTCCACCGCGACCGCGCCGCGCGGCGTCGCGATGCGCGTGCCCTCGGCAAAGCAGGTGACGAGGTCGATCCCGCCCGTGCCGTCGCTGACCGCGTGCAGGCTGTTCGCGGTCAGCCCGGGGCCGGTGACGTTCAGCTGGATGTCGATCGGATCGCCGACGTTGATGTCGAGCACGCCGGTCGCGGCGTCGTAGCTGACGGAGTTGACGATGCCGGGCGCGATGTTTGGCAGGTCGATCGCATCCCCGGTGCCGAAACCCGTGACATTGCCGCCGACGGCGAGCGTGCCGCCGGTCGCCGCCGCCGTCGTCACGCCGTCGAGCCGCAGCGTGTTGCCGCTGCCGCTGCCGAAGGCGAAGGTGAAGCCCGGCTGGATGGTGCCGCCGATCTCGACCACGCCGCCGCCGCCGATGTCGACCGTGCCGCCGGCGCCGAAGTTGACCGAATAGCCGAGCAACTCGATGAGCGGCGCGTAGGCCTGCACCTGTTCGACCAGATAGCCGACGCCGGCGGGGTAATCGACGGTCGGATAGTTGCCGACGAGATTGCCGGCGACGTGCAGGGTCGCGCCCTCCACCTCCAGCACCGGCTGATCGGAGCCGGCGCCGACGTTGAGCGACGCCATGCCCAGCGTGTTGACCTCGACGCTGCCCGTGTTGAGCAGCACGGTGGTCGGCAGCTCGTAATTGCCGTCCGGCGATGCCGCCAGGTATGGATCGCCCTTCGACGGATTGGGTGTATAGAACTGATTGACAAGCGCGCCGGGGGCGGAACCGGCGAACAGGTAGATGCTGTCTTGCGGTACGCCGCCGCTGACCGCGCCGGGCACCGTACCGGTGACAATCGGATAGGGCGGCACCGCATCGACGTTGGCCCAGTAGCTGCCCGTCGCGAACGAATAAGTGCCGACATTCCAGGTGAAGGCCGTCGCCTGGCTCTCGCCGTCGCCGCTGACCGGAAACCAGGCGTAATCGGTCATTGCCCGTCCCTCATCCGATCGCGGCGATATGCGAGTCGTGGGCGTGCCCGCGCCGCGTATGGGACATGCCTGCACAGTTCAACGATGACCGCGTGGCCATCGGGCCGGCGCCGTCTCGCATATAACACCCGAAACGACTCTGGCCGGCAACGAATTTGCGTGTCTGCAGGGCGGGGTAAAACGGTTTTTACTGAGCAGCACGCCGCTGGAGCCAAGAAACGGGCATGAATCCGTCATTTGAGACGAAGCATAATACCGCATAATACTATCAATGACGATGTTCAATGACCATACACACGCGTGAAGGCGGGGGATTGCGCGCAGTCGCGCGCGATGGTGACGGCGCGGGCTGATGTAACGCGCCCCGCGTGTCGGGCCGTGGCGGCCGTTCCGCTACCGGCCCCGTCCGCTGCTTCAATCGCCGCAGCCCGTGGCCGGCGGCGACCCACCGCCGTTAGACCGCGTCGGGCGCGACGGGAAGCCCTATGCGATGAGATAGCGCGCGACGGCGTCCTCGTTCCACGCGATCCCGGTGCCCGGCCTGTCGGACACCACCGCCATCCCGTCCACGATACGCATCGGCTCCGCCAGGATCGGTGCCGCCCAGTCGACATATTCCAGCCAGTGACAGGTGGGCGTCGCGGCCAGCAGATGGGCGCTTACCTCGGGGAAGATGTGCGACGACATCTCGATCCCCGCCGCGGCCGCGAGGGCGGCGGCCCGCTGCCAGCCTGTCACGCCGCCGATCCGTTCCAGATCGGGCATGACGTAGTCGCACGCGCCGGCCGCGAGCGCCGTCGCCATGGCCGTCGCCCCGGCGAAGTTCTCCCCGATCTGCACCGGCGTCGCCAGGGCGTCGGCGATCCTGGCGCAGCCGGCGTAGTCGTCGTGGCGGACCGGCTCCTCGATCCAGGAAAGCCCCTCGCCATCCAGCGCCCGGCCACGCCGGATCGCCTCCGTCACCGTCAGCGCCTGGTTGTAGTCGGCCATGAGAGCGACCGCGTCCGGCAGCCGGCGGCGCACGGCCCGCACCACCGCCAGATCCGCCTCCGCGGTCGGCCGGCCGAGCCGCAGCTTGACCGCCCGGAACCCGCCTTCGAGCAGCGCCTCGGCCTCGTCGGCGGCCTGCTCCGGCGGCATCAGGCCGAGCCCGTTGCTGTTGTAGGCCGGGATGGGCCGCGTCCGTGATCCGATAAAGTCCGCGAGCGGCATCCCGGCGGCCTGTGACAGCGCGTCCCAGCACGCCACGTCGAACCCCGCCAGCGCCATGCGCACGACGCCCTGTGCGCCCAGCAGCCGGTAGCGCTGAAGCAGACGCTGCGCGAAATCCACGGGCGCGATGCGCTCGCCGCACAGCGCCTCGGCAATGTCGTCCAGCACGGTCGCGATCAGGCGCGGCGCCATCCGCGCGTAGCAGAACAGATAGGCACGCCCGACGATGTCGTCCTCGCAGTGCAGGTCGATCAGCAGGATCGGCGCCGTGCGCATCGTCTGCGCGCTGGTGCCCAGGGGGCGCGCCATCGGGACATCGACCGCACGGGCCCGGATCGAACGCAGGGTTGGAATCGCCATCGCCATGTCGGTGCCTCCTTCTCGCCGGCCGTCCCCGGCATCGGGCCCATGGGCCCGCCGGCGCGCGGCCATCCGGACCCGCGCCTTGGCCGTGGCGGCGGGTTCACAATCGCCAAAGCGGAATGGTATGGGGCGGAGCAGAAGGTCATGGCAATGGTCGCAGCCCCATCCCCGGTCAGGCCGGCGGTCTACCGGTTCGAGGGATTCACGCTCGACCTGCTGGTCGGCGTACTGATCGACCCGCACGGGACGGAACTGCACGTGCGGCCGAAGACGTTCTTCCTGCTGCGTCATCTCGTGGAGAACGCCGGCCGGCTGGTCTCGCGCGACGAGCTGCTCGCGGCGGTCTGGCCCGGCATCTTCGTCACCGACGACAGCATCACGCTGTGCATCGGCGAGCTGCGCCGCGTATTGAGCGACGACGGGCGCCGGCTGATCCGCACGACGCCGCGACGCGGCTACATGCTGGCGGCGACGGTCACGCGCGACGATTGCGTGACGCCGCCCCCCGTCGCTGCCGATCCCGTCTCCGCCGCCCCTGTCGCGATGGCCGTCGCCGAAGACGCCGGGCCGGTCGCGGGTGCCGTCGTCACCGGGCCGCCGGTGCTGGCGGTGCAGCCCTTCGTCAACATGACGAACGACCCGGAACAGGATTACTTCGCCGACGGCATCACCGAGGACCTCACCACGCTGCTGTCGCATCTGCGCTGCTTCTCGGTCGTCGCCCGCAACTCGGCGTTCACATACAAGGGAAACGCGGTTGACGTGCGCGAGGTCGGGCGGCGGCTCGGCGCCGACTACGTGCTCGAAGGCAGCGTGCGCAAGGCGGGCGACAAGGTGCGCATCACCGCCCAGCTTTGTGCCGCCGATACCGGGCGGCATGTGTGGGCCGACCGCTTCGACGGCACGCTCGCCGACATCTTCGCCTTCCAGGACCGCGTCACTGAAGCGGTGGTTGGCGGCATCGAACCGAGCCTGCGTTTCGCCGAGCTGGAACGCATCCGCGCGCGGCCGACCGCGAGCCAGACCGCCTATGACCTGTATCTGCGCGCGATGGCGCGGCGCTATGTCTCGCGCGAGGGCAGCGACGAGGCGCAGGCGCTCCTGCGTCAGGCGATCCGCCTCGATCCCAATTACGTCGTCGCCCACGGGGCGCTGGCGATCACGCACACGTACCGCTTCGCCCAGGGCTGGTCGAAACCCGGCGACACCGAGGAGGCGTTGCGGTACGCGCGCCGGGTCGTGGAGGTCGGCGGTCACGAGCCCAGCACCCTCGCCAACGCGGCACACGCGCTCGCCTATCTGGGCCGGGATTACGACGCCGCGCTCGCCGCGGCGCAGCGGGCGCTTCTGCTGGCGCCGAACGCGGCGCAGATCCTGCTCGCCTGCGGCTGGATGCGGGCCTATGTCGGCGAGGCGGAGGCAGCCCTCGCGCTGATCGAACGGGCGAAGCAGCTCAGCCCCGCCGATCCGCTGACCTTCATCTTCAACAGCGCGGCGAGCTACGCCCATTTCGTCGCCGGGCGCTACGAACAGGCCGTCCACGCCGCGCGGCGCGCGCTCAGTGAGGGGCCGACTTATCTGGTGGCGCTGCGCCTTCTGGCGACGAGCCTCGCCCACGCCGGCCGCGTGGAGGAGGCGGCCGAGGCCGCCCGCACGCTGCTGTCCCTGGCGCCGGGGTACACGCTCGCCGCCGCGGCCGATCATGCCTCGATGCGCGACCCGGTCACGCGGCGGCGCTTCGTGGACGGGCTGCGTCTGGCCGGCGTTCCGGACTAGCGGCCCGCCGCGGGGCCGCCGTCGCGCAGGCTCTCGGCGAAACCTCGGTCCAATCTCGCCGCGACGGCGCCACTCATCGGCACCCGTTCGGGACGGCGGGATGAGCTGTCTGCGACTGTCATGCCTCCGCCGCCCTGTGGCCGGACTGTGCGCGCCTGTCCCGGATGGGCGGGCGCTTCGTCACGGCTGCCGGATGGCAAAGGGGGGATGACGACGATGGTGCTGCGACTGACCGCGACACGCCGCGCCTTGCTGGCGGGCGCCACGGCGACCGGCATGCTGTCCGCGCCGTTTGTGGCGCGGGCCGCCGACGCGGCGGATGACGACGATGCCGACCGGCTGTTCGCCGACCTCGATACGCGCATCATCACCGGGATGCAGGAGTTCGCGATCCCCGGCGCAGCGGTGGGCGTATTCTACCGGGGACGTCAATATCTGCGCGGCTATGGGGTCACCAGCGCCGATGGCGGCACGCCGGTCGACCCCGACACGCGCTTCCGTATCGCGTCCACGAGCAAGACCTTCACCGGCGCGTCGGTCATGCGCTTGGTCGAGGCCGGCCGGGTGTCGCTCGAACGTCGGGTCGATCACTACATCGACGGCTTCGTGGCGCCGCCGGGCGCGCAGAGCGTCACCGTCCGCATGGTGCTCAACCACTCGGCCGGATGGCTCGGCTACGACTATCACGACACCGGGTCGGATGACGGCGCGCTGGCGCGCTATGTCGATGACGTCCGCAAGCTGCCGCAGCTGACGCCGGTCGGCACGATCTATGCCTATAACAACGCGGCCCTGTCCGTCTCCGGGCGCATCGTCGAGAGCGTGACCGGGGCGACCTATGAGTCAGCGGTCGGGCAATTCCTGCTCCAGCCGCTCGGCCTGTCGCGCAGCCTGTTTTCGGAGACGCTGCCCGCCGGCGGCAACATCGCGTTGCCGCACGACTACGTCGACGGCAAGTCGGTGCCGGCGCCGGACAATTTCTACCTGCCGCGCAGCAACAACCCGTTCGGCGGCATCATCTCGACCGCGCGGGACCAGCTTGCCTATATGCGCTTCCTGCTCCGTCACGGACGCGCTGACGACGGCCGCCGTGTCCTGAGTCCGGCGACCCTGCACACCATGTGGTCGAATCCCGGCCCGGGCGGCACCCTGTTCGTCGAACTGATCGGGTGGGGCGTCTCATGGATGCTCCGCCCGACGGCGGAGGGGATCACCGTCGTGCAGCACGGGGGCGATCTGCCGGGCTATCACTCCGGCTTCATGATGGTGCCGGAGCGGCGGTTCGGCATCACGCTGCTGACCAATTCCGACAGCGGGCCCGACCTGCTGGCCCGTCTGTTCATCGATGACTGGGCGCTG
Source organism: Acidisphaera rubrifaciens HS-AP3 (assembly GCF_000964365.1). Lineage (GTDB taxonomy): Bacteria > Pseudomonadota > Alphaproteobacteria > Acetobacterales > Acetobacteraceae > Acidisphaera > Acidisphaera rubrifaciens. The sequence goes on from NZ_BANB01000081.1 coordinate 15,101, forward strand.
CGTCGCTTCGCGCGGGTCCGCAACCTGCCGGCGGTGCCGCAGACGCTCGGCGCGGGCGAACTTGCGCCGTATGAAGGCGCCTATACCGCGGAGCAGATCGGCTTCACCGGACCGCCCGCGACGCTCAAGCTCCAGATGCGGGCCAAGGACGGCGCGCTGACCATGGACCGGGTCGGCAGCGGCGCGCCGCTGATTATGCTGAAGTTCTACAAGCGCGATTACGTGGTCGACGAGGACAACGGACTGCGCGCCAACTTCCTGCGCGATCCCGATGGATCGGTCGCCTGGTTCCGCCTCGGCGGGCGGCTGTTCCGCCACGTCGGCTGACGCGGGCGCCCCACGCCCGTCCCGATGGGGGACGCCGGACGGCGGCGCGGGCTACTGGCCGAAGTCGACGACCTCGCCGTTGAGCGGCAGTTCGTCGCGGTGCGGCCCGGCCATCACGCCCGGCTTGATGACGCCCGGCTTGCCGGCCACGAACATCCCCTCGGCGCTGTCGTCGTCCAGGATGCCCCGGCCCGCGAACTGCCGGAACACATACGGCTTGCCGTTGGCGTCGAGCGGCGACGTCCCATCCATGACGTGGAAATGCAGATGCGGCGCGTCGGTGTTGCCCGTGTTGCCGAGCGACGCGATCACCTGTCCGCGCGTCACGCGATCACCCAGCCGGACACGCAGGCTGCCGGGCTTGAGGTGGGCGAAAAAAGCGAAATTGCCGCCGCCGATGTCGATTACCAGCATGTCGCCGCCGATATTCTCGGGCGTGATGCCGGTCGCCGGGCGGCCGGGCACCTGCTCCACGGCCTTGTCGTACAGGTTGACGACCGTGCCGTCCGCGACCGCATACACGGGCACGCCGAAATACGGATAGCTTTCCAGCCTGTTCCGGTCGCCCGTGTACAACCGCCCGTCGGGACGAAGCTGCAACAGGTCGATCGCGAAGCGCTCCGGCGTGCGCTGCACCCCGTTGACCGCCATCACCGCCCCGCGATGCGAGGTCAGCGTGTCGCAGCACCCGTTCGCCACGATCCAGCGCGCGCCGTGCAGCGGCGGGTCGATGACGACCGCCGGCTTCGTCCCGACCGCGACGAACGGCGCGGTGAAACGCACGGTGGCGGGCAAGGGCTGCGTGGCGGGGAACGGCGCGGGCTTGCCATCCGGGCCCACGAGTTGCCGCGTGATCGTGATCCGCGCGGCGATCTCCGCTGGCAGGGGCGTGCCGGCGGCGAACGACGTGTCCATGAACACGATCGCCGAGCCGCCGGGCGCGATCGTCGCGCCGCTGCCGCCGTGCATCGTCACCATCGCGGCGAGCGCATCGCCGGCGAGCGCGCCGAGGACGCGGCCCTGCCGATCGACGGCTTCCACCCGGTCGAGGCGGATGAACAGCGACGTCGTGTTGCCCGCGATCAGTTCGTAGGCGAGGTGGATGCGCCCGTCGGCGCCGCGCACCGGATCGGGGGGAGCGATCATGCGCACGCCGATCGAGCTCAGCACCTCGTCCGGCTTGAGCGACTGCGCCGCCGTCCCGCGCGGCACGCCGGCCGCCACGGCGACCGCCAGAAGCGCGCCGAGGATGCGCGATCGCCCGCCCGAGACCATGTGACCTGCCATCGCGCGATCCCTTCGACGAGACGTTTCCATCCGGCAATCAGCGGCGCCGCCGGCCATCCCCGGCCGCGCGGCGGCGCGCCATGCAGCATAGACACGACGCAACGGTTCCGGACAGAGGACGCGCGTCCGGCGAGGGCACGCGCGCCCGCACCGCGCAGCGTCAGGCGTGCGCCGGTCGCCTGCGGACCAGCGGCAGCAGCGGCAGAACGAGAAGCGCGTTGACCACGGCGGCGGCGATCAGTACCGCGATGGTGCCCTGGCTGCCCAGATGCGCGATCAGCAGGCTGCCCACCGAGGGCGACGCGGCCTGCGCCACCAGGCTCGGCATCGCCAGCCAGCCGATCAGCACCGCATATCCCTCGCGGCCGAACAGCGCGAGCGGCAACGTGCCGCGGACGATAGAGCGTATGCCGCTGCCGCTGCCGTACAGCACCAGCCCGGCGCCGATGACGCCGGCGGGACCGAGCAGCATGCACAGCCCGCCGGTGACCAGCAGGCCGGAGATCAGGAAGCTCCAGACCGGATGAAAGCGCCGGCCGAACACCGCCTCCAGGACGCGGGCGCCGACCTGCGCCGGGCCGATGAGCGCGCCGAGACCGACCGCCGCATCCAGAGTCAGCCCGCGCGCCTGCATCAGCGTCAACACGTGCACGGCGACCACCGTCATGATCACCGCCGCAAGCGTGAAGTTGACCGCGATCAGTGCGAGCGCGTAGCGGTCCTCCGCGCTCAGCCGTCGTCCCGCCGCGTGCGCCGCGTGGCGGGGCGGCGGCGGGCGATGGGCCTCCCGCGGGACGCCGAACCAGTAGAGCGGCAACACCACGACAAGATTGATGGCGGCAAAGGCGAGGCAGGCGCCGCGCCAGCCGAGATGCGCGACGAACAGCGCGCTGAGCGGCCAGCACACGGTGCTGGCGAAGCCACCGAACAAGGTGAGCCGGGTAATCGCGCCGCGCGCATGCTCGCCGTACAGCCGGCCGAGGGTCGCGAACGCCGGGTCATACAGTCCCGCGCTCATGCCGAGGCCGATCACGCACCACGCCAGGATGAAGACGGGCAGCGAGGGCGCGACCGCCTGCATCAGCAGTCCGGCGGCGAGCAGCGCGGCGCTCGTCGCGAGCACCGGGCGGCCGCCGAACCGCTCGATCAGATGCCCGACGCGCGGCGAGCCGATGCCCGCGATCAGCAGTCCGAGCGAAAGCGCGCCGACGATCCAGCCGTTCGACCATCCCGTGGCGCGGGCGATCGGTCCGGCGAGCACGGCCAGCAGGTAGAAGGACGATCCCCACGCCACGATCTGCCCGACACCCATGCAGGCAATCACCGGCAGCGGCGGTGATGCGTCGGGGGCGCCCCTGTCCATCAAGCGGCATCGGCCGGCTGCGGCAGATCGTCAAAGCCGGCGCAGCAGTGTTCCCGCACGAACGCGAGCGTCGCGTCGATGGCGTCGTAGCGGGGCGTGCAGCGGACGATCCGTCCGTGGCGTTGCTGGGCCACCAGGCCGGCGGAGACCAGTCCGCGCAGATGAAACGCGAGCGTCGAGGCCGGCACGCCGAGACGCGATTGAAGCTCGCCGATCGGCAGCCCCTCGCCGCCGGCGCGGACGAGCAGGCGCACGATCCGCAGCCGGGTGATGTTGCCCAGCACCGCAAGGCCACGGGCGGCGGTCTCGATGTCCATGCGCCATGTCTGGCGCCGGGCCATCGCCGACACAACCACAAAACTGGTTTTATGGGGACGGAGGGGGCAGGGCGGCCTCGGCCGCGTCGCATGCCCTGCCGGGTGAGGGATTTGAACCCCCGACCTTCGGTTTACAAAACCGCTGCACTACCGCTGTGCTAACCCGGCACGGGCAGGGTGGGGAGGTAACGCAGCCCGCGCCCCGCG
>NZ_BANB01000080.1 GCF_000964365.1 Acidisphaera rubrifaciens HS-AP3
CCGGCCCGCCGGGCCAGGCCAGCGCGAGGGCGCACACGAACCACGCCCGCCGGTCGCCCGCGCCGAGTTCGGCCTGCACGCGCGCCATGGCGGCGGCGAAATCCTTGTCCGGCCCGGCCCAGCGCGCGGAATAGATGCCGGGCGCGCCGTCGAGGCCCGCGACGCAGAACCCGCTGTCGTCGGCGAGCGCCGGCAGGCCGCAGGCATCGGCCGCCGCGCGCGCCTTCAGCCGGGCATTGCCGGCGAAGTCGGGCGCGTCCTCGACCGGTTCGGGCAGGCCGAGGGCACCGGCGCTGACCACCTCGATGCCGTATGGCAACAGCAGCTCGGCGATCTCGCGCAGCTTGCCCGGGTTGTGGCTCGCGAGCACCAGCCGTTGCCCGCGCGCGAGACGCAGCGCCCGCGTGTCCTCCGTCACCCCGTTCATCCCCGTCGCCGCCGTGGCGTGCATCCCGCCTGTACCCTTTCGATCACGTTATCCGGAGCGCTCACCATTCCGCGGCCCATCGCCCGCGTGTTTGACGGCGATCAACGCCATGCTCGCCACGGCCGGCCACGCTGCCCCCGCCCAAGAAGCAGGAGCGTGCCATGAAACGCATCATCAATCGCTGGTCCTTTGTCGTCGTGCTGGCCGCCGCGTCGTTCACGGTGCCGTGCGCGTGGGCGCAGGACGCCGCGGCCGGCAAGGCCGTCTTTCAGTCGCAGTGCAGCATCTGTCATTCCGTGCAGAAGGGGCGGAACATGACCGGCCCCAGCCTGTACGGCGTCGTCGGCCGCAAGGCCGGCACCGAATCCGGGTTCTACTACTCGGCCGGCAACCGCAATCCGGCGCTGGTGTGGGACGCGGCGACGCTCGAGCGCTACCTCGCCAATCCGCGATCGGTCGTGCCCGATACGACGATGGGGTATCCGGGCCTGCCGGACGCGAAGAAGCGCGCCGACCTGATCGCCTATCTCGGCACGTTGCACTGACCGGGCGGGGGCGGTCATGCGCATCCTGTCGTCGTGGCGTTTCGTTCTTGGGACCGCCTGCCTGCTGATCGCTTGCGGCGCGGCCCGGCCGGCCGCCGCGATCCCGGCTTTCGCGACGCAGACCGGCCAGCCCTGCGCCGCCTGTCACGTCGGCGCGTACGGACCGCAGCTCACGCCGTTCGGCCGCGCCTTCAAGCTCGGCGGCTATACGCAGACCGGCGGGCAGGGCTGGCAGTCGGCGCTGCCGGTCTCGCTGATGCTGCTGGGATCGTACACCAATACCGATAAGGGACAGGGTGGTCCCGCGTCGGAGCATTATGGTGCCAACGGCAACTTCGCGATGGATCAGATCAGCGTGTTCCTCGCCGGACGCGTCAACGACTATGCCGGCGGCTTCATCCAGGGCACGTTCGACGGCATCACCAGCGCGTTTCATCTCGACAACACCGACCTGCGGGTGACGGCGCCGATCAATACCGGCGATTCGCCGTTGCGTCTTGGCCTCGACGTCAACAACGGGCCGACGGTGCAGGACCCGTTCAACTCCACCTATGCCTGGGGCTTTCCCTACGTCGCCTCCGCCCTCGCGCCGACGCCCGGGGCGCAGCCGCTGCTCGCGGGCGGGCTGATCGGCAATTCGGTCGGGGTGAGCGCCTATGCCTGGTACGATCAGGCGCTGTATCTGGAGGCCGGTCTCTACAACACCTACGGACCGACGCTGCTGCGCATGACCGGCACGGAATACGGGCCGGGCGCCACCAACAGCCCGGCGCCGTATCTGCGCGCGGCATACGAATGGGACTGGAACGGACAATCGGCCTATGTCGGCGCGATCTTCCTGCATTCGGACATCAATCCGGCGGCGGCGAGCTATGCGGCGAGCGGCGTGCTCGGGCGCGACCATTACACCGACTATGCGCTGGACGGCGGCTACCAGTTCCTCGGCGACGGCACCAACGTCGTATCGTTCCTCGGCATCTTCGATCACGAGGTGCAGAATCTCGGCGGATCGGTCGCGGCCGGCACGTCGAGCCAGTCCAACAACGCGCTCAACCAGATACGCGCCAACATCAGCTACTACTACCAGCAGACCTATGGCGTGACGCTGGGCTGGCAGAAGACATGGGGCACGACGAATCCGCTGCTCTATGCGCCGGCTCCCGTCAGCGGCAGCGCCAACGGGAGCCCGAACAGCAACGCCTTCATCTTCGAGGCGGACTGGGTACCCTTCGGCAAGGCCGGGTCGTGGGCCGGGCCGTGGGTCAACCTCAAGCTCGGTGCCCAGTACACGCTCTACACGCAGTTCAACGGCGGGTCGTCCAATTATGACGGCTACGGACGCAACGCCATGGACAACAACACGCTGTATCTCTTCGCCTGGGTCAGCTTCTGATCAGCCGAGCGCCGCGCGCTGCGCCGCGAACAGCTGCGCGGTGCCGGCGCGGGCGTAGGCGAGCAGGGAGGTGAACGCCGCCTCGGAGAACGGCGCCTGCTCCGCCGTCGCCTGGATCTCCACGATCCCGCCGTCATCGGTCAGCACGAAATTGCCGTCCGCGTCGGCGCCGCTGTCCTCGGCGTAGTCGAGGTCGAGCACCGCGATGCCGCCCACGATCCCGCACGAGACCGCCGCCACCTGTCCGCGCAGCGGATCGGCGGCGAGCACGTTCATCTGGCGCAGCCGCCGCACCGCGAGGGCGAGGGCGACCCAGGCGCCGGTGATCGCCGCGCAGCGCGTGCCGCCGTCGGCGTTGAGCACGTCGCAATCGAGCGTGATCGTCATCTCGCCGAGGGCGCGGCGATCGACCACGGCGCGCAGGCTGCGCCCGATCAGGCGCTGGATCTCCTGCGTCCGGCCCGACTGCTTGCCCCGCGCGGCCTCGCGGTCGCCGCGGGTATGGGTCGCGCGCGGCAGCATGCCGTATTCCGCCGTGACCCAGCCCTGTCCGGAATTGCGCAGGAAGGGCGGCACGCGCGCCTCCACGCTCGCGGCGCACAGCACCTCGGTCCCGCCCACGCGGATCAGGCACGAGCCCTCGGCGTGGCGGGCGAAGCCGGGCGTGATGCTGACGGGGCGCAGCGCGTCGGCCGTCCGGCCGGAGGGGCGGGGCCCGGAGGCAGGAGCGGAGGTCGGATTGGTTGTCATGGGGGATTCCGGTCGATGTCGGGCGAGCCATACGGCGCCCGGCCTGCCTTGCCAAACGGGGCCGCCTTGCCAAACGCGTCCGGCGCACGAATACAGTAGATCGTGCTGACGACACCCGACCTTTCCATCGGCGAGCGCGCCCGCGGCGAGCGGGGACGCACCGCTGCCCTGCCGCCGGGCCTCGACGCCCGCTCCGCGGCGATCCTGCGCGAAATCGTCGAGCAGTATATCGAGGCGGGCGAGCCGGTCGGCAGCCGCACCCTGTCGCGCCTGCTGCCGATCGCCCTGTCGCCCGCCACCATCCGCAACGTCATGGCCGACCTGACGGAGGCGGGGCTGCTGTATGCGCCGCATACCTCCGCCGGCCGGCTGCCGACGGAGCGGGGGCTGCGCCTGTTCGTGGACGGGCTGCTGCAGTTCGGCGACATCCAGGAGGAGGAGCGGGAGGCGATCTCCCGCGCGCTCGCCGCCTCGGGCCGCAGCCTGGAGGACACGTTCGCCGAGGCGAGCGCCACCATCGGCGGGCTGGCGCAGGCGGCGGGGCTGGTCATCGCGCCCACGTCCGAGGGGCCGGTCCGGCATATCGAGTTCGTCCCGCTCGGCTCCGGCCGGACCCTGATCGTGCTGGTCAATGCCGACGGGCAGGTGGAGAACCGGGTGATCGACACGCCGCCGGGCGTGCCGCCCTCCGCCTTCCAGCAGGCGGCCAACTATCTGAATGCGCGGATGAACGGCGGCACGCTGGCCGATCTGCGGCAGTCGGTCGCGCTGGCCATGGCGGAGGACCGGTCCACCCTCGACGAGCTGGCGCAGAAAGTGGTGGAGGCGGGCCTTGCCACCTGGGCCGGCGAGGGGCGGGGCGGGTCGCTGATCATCCGGGGCCAGGCGCGGCTGCTGGCCGACGTGACGCAGATCGAGCGGCTGACCGCCATCCAGACGCTGTTCGAGCGGCTGGAGACGCAGGAGACGATGCTGCGCCTGCTCGAACTCGCCGAGCAGTCGGACGGGGTGCGTATTTTCATCGGCGCCGAAAGCGGCCTGTTCGGCACGTCGGGCGTGTCGATGATGCTGGCGCCGTCGCGCAACGAGCACGGGCGGATCGTGGGCGCGATCGGCGTGATCGGGCCGACGCGGATCAATTACGGCCGCATCATCCCGGTGGTGGACTATACCGCCCGCGTCATGGGCCAGCTGCTGCGCTGAGCGCTGCCCCGCTGGCCTGCCTGCCGCCGGCCCTTCCGCTGGCCTGATCTCCGCCCCCGGCGCTTGTCCGCCGCCCTGCTCTGCCCTACCTGAGCGCGCATGAGCACCGAGCAGACCCAAGTTCCCGAGGACGCCGCCACGGCCGCGCCGGACGCCGCCGCGACGACGGGACCGGAGATGCTGATGCAGGCGGCCACCGCCCGCATCGCCGAGCTGGAGGCCGAGCGCGACGATTTCCGCGAAAAGTGGATGCGCGCCGAGGCCGAGACGCAGAACGTCCGCAACCGCGCCCGGCGCGAGGTGGACGAGACGCGCCAGTACGCCGTCCAGAAATTCGCCCGCGACGTGGCCGAGGCGGCGGAGAACCTGCGCCGCGGCCTCGACAGCCTGCCACCGCCGGCTGAGGACGAGCCGTCGATCGTCGGCCGCCTGCGCGAAGGGTTCGAGGGGGTGGAGCGCAGCTTCCTCGGCGTGCTGGAGCGCAACGGCATCCAGCGCGAGGACCCGACCGGCAAGCCGTTCGACCCGAACCTGCATCAGGCGATGGCCGAACAGCCGACCGCCGACGCGGCGCCGGGCACGGTGCTGCAGGCCTGGTCACCGGCCTGGACGCTGAACGGCCGGCTGCTGCGTCCGGCCATGGTGGTGGTGGCCAAGGCGCCGGAGGCGGCGGCGCCCGGCGACCACGGCGGCGCGGCGGAGACGCCGCGCACGCTCGATCAGACCGCCTGATACGCCTGAGGCCGGCGGCCCTGCCCAAAATATAGGCAGGCCCCGGCGCCGTTGGGCCTTGCCTCGGCTGGGGCCGGTCCATACATCCCACTCGTTGGCCGCAAGAGGCCTTGGGGCTGTGACCGGTGCCGAACCCGCGGGCCGCACACAGTCGCTGGAAAGGAGCACTTGATGAGCAAAGTCATCGGCATCGACCTCGGTACCACGAACTCCTGCGTCGCGATCATGGAAGGCAAGGACGTCCGGGTCATCGAGAACAGCGAGGGCGCGCGCACCACGCCCAGCATGGTCGCCTTCAGCGATAACGGCGAACGCCTCGTCGGCCAGTCGGCCAAGCGGCAGGCGGTGACCAACCCGTCCAATACGCTGTACGCCGTCAAGCGCCTGATCGGCCGCCGGTTCGACGATCCGACGGTGACCAAGGACAAGGCCATGGTGCCCTACAGCATCGTGCGCGGCGACAACGGCGACGCCTTCGTCGAGGCGCGCGGCGAGAAGTATTCCCCGAGCCAGATCAGCGCCTTCATCCTCGGCAAGATGAAGGAGACGGCCGAGGCGTATCTCGGCGAGAAGGTCGGGCAGGCCGTCATCACCGTTCCGGCCTACTTCAACGACGCCCAGCGGCAGGCGACCAAGGACGCCGGCCGCATCGCCGGGCTGGAAGTGCTGCGCATCATCAACGAGCCGACGGCGGCGGCGCTGGCCTATGGCCTGGACAAGAAGGCGTCCGGCACGATCGCGGTCTATGACCTGGGCGGCGGCACGTTCGACATCTCGATCCTCGAGATCGGCGACGGCGTGTTCGAGGTGAAGTCCACCAACGGCGACACGTTCCTCGGCGGCGAGGACTTCGACCTGCGGGTGATCGACTACCTCGCGGACGAGTTCAAGCGCGAGCAGGGCATCGACCTGCGGAAGGACAAGCTCGCCCTGCAGCGGCTGAAGGAAGCCGCCGAGAAGGCGAAGATCGAGCTGTCGTCCTCCAAGGAGACGGAGATCAACCTGCCCTTCATCACCGCCGACGCCTCCGGGCCGAAGCATCTGGTGATGAAGCTGACGCGCGCGAAGCTGGAGAGCCTGGTCGATGACCTGGTGACCCGCACGCTGGAGCCGTGCCGCGCGGCGCTGAAGGACGCGGGCGTCACCGCCGGCGAGATCGGCGAGGTGATCCTGGTCGGCGGCATGACCCGCATGCCGAAGATCGTCGAGACGGTGAAGCAGTTCTTCGGCCGCGAGCCCGCGCGCAACGTCAACCCCGACGAGGTGGTGGCGATCGGTGCGGCGGTGCAGGGCGCCGTGCTGAAGGGCGACGTCAAGGACGTGCTGCTGCTCGACGTGACCCCGCTCTCGCTCGGCATCGAGACGCTGGGCGGCGTGTTCACCCGGCTGATCGAGCGCAACACCACGATCCCGACCAAGAAGAGCCAGGTCTTCTCCACCGCCGACGACAACCAGCAGGCGGTGACGATCAAGGTCTTCCAGGGCGAGCGGGAGATGGCGGCCGACAACAAGCTGCTCGGCAATTTCGACCTCGCCGGCATCCCGCCGGCGCCGCGCGGCGTGCCGCAGATCGAGGTGACGTTCGACATCGACGCCAACGGCATCGTCTCGGTCTCGGCCAAGGACAAGGCGACCGGCAAGGAGCAGCAGATACGCATCCAGGCCTCGGGCGGCCTGTCGGAGGCCGACATCCAGCGGATGGTCAAGGAGGCCGAGGCGAACGCCGAGGCCGACCGTCAGCGCCGCGAGTTCATCGAGGCGAAGAACCACGCCGACGGTCTGCTCCATCAGGTCGACAAGAACCTGAAGGAGCACGAGGGCAAGATCTCCGCCCAGGACCGGGGCGAGGCCGAGGCCGCGATGGCCGCCGTGCGGTCGGCGATGGAGGGCACGGATGCCGCCGCCCTGAAATCGGCGACGGACCGGCTCAGCCAGGCGGCGATGAAGATCGGCGAGGCGATGTATCGCACCGAACAGGGCACGCCCGGCCCCGATGCCGCCGGCCCGACGCCGCATGACACCGCCACCGACGAGAAGGTGGTCGATGCCGAGTTCGAGGAAGTCGACGACAAGAAGAAGCGCGCCTGAGCGCGCTTCGCCGTCCGCTTACGGCGTCGTTCTTGCAGACCCCGTGTCCGCGTCTGACCGGTCCCCGCCCGTGCGGGGACCGGCACGCGCGTGCGGCCGTGCAAAGGGCTGGGAATGGCTAAGCAGGATTATTACGCGACACTCGGCTGCCCGCGCGAGGCGAGCGCGGAGGACCTGAAACGGGCCTACCGCAAGCTCGCCATGCAGCATCACCCGGACCGCAATCCGGGCGACAAGCAGGCCGAGGCGAAGTTCAAGGAAATCAGCGAGGCGTACGACGTCCTCAAGGACGAGCAGAAGCGCGCGGCCTATGACCGCTACGGCCACGCCGCGTTCGAGAACGGCGGCGGCGGCGCGGGCGGCTTCGATTTCGGTGGCGGCGGCGGCCTCGGCGACATCTTCGACCAGATGTTCGGCGACTTCATGGGCCGTCGCGGCGGCGGCGGCCAGCGCACCCGCGCCGGCGCCGACATCCGTACGCAGGTCGAGATCGACCTGACGGAGGCCTTCAGCGGCACCAAGGCCGAGTTGCGCGTCCCTACCCGCGTCACCTGCGAGGCGTGCGAGGGCACCGGCTCGGAAGACAAGGCCCGCGGCGCCGAGACCTGCACCACCTGTCGCGGCGCCGGCAAGGTGCGGGCGCAGCAGGGATTCTTCCTGATCGAACGCACCTGCCCGACCTGCGGCGGCACCGGCCGCACGCTGCGTAACCCGTGCCGCATCTGCTCCGGCGCGGGCACGGTGCAGCGCAGCCGCTCGCTCGCCGTCTCGATCCCGGCGGGGGTGGAGGACGGCACGCGCATCCGCCTCGCCGGCGAGGGCGAGGCCGGGCCGCAGGGCGCGCCGCCGGGCGATCTCTACGTCCACGTGGCGATCCGCCCGCACCCGCTGTTCCAGCGCGATCAGGCGAGCGTCTATATCCGCGTGCCGCTGCGCATGACGCAGGCCGCCCTCGGCGCGGAGATCGAGGTGCCGGTGATCGACGGCTCGCGCGCCAAGGTGAAGATCCCGCCCGGGACGCAGACGAACGATCAGTTCCGTCTGCGCGGCAAGGGATTTTCCGTCCTGCGCTCCGCCGCGCGCGGCGACATGTACATCCAGGTGATGGTGGAGACGCCGCAGCACCTGTCGCGCCGCCAGCGCGAGCTTCTCGAACAGTTCGAGGCGGAGGCGGCGGACGGGGGCGAGAAGGGCCACCCGCAGCACGAGGGGTTCTTCGCCAAGGTGCGTGAGTTCTTCAACGCCCGCAGCGAGTAGCGGCCCGACAGGTGCGTGCGGGACACCGTCCCGCACGCCCCTCTGCCGGCTTTAAGCGTGGGCCGGACGAGCCAGTATCAGTGCCGGACGATCAGCGCGCCGAGCAGGAAGCCCACGCCGCCCGCAATCAGCAGCGCCGTCAGCGGCTGGTCCTTGACGTAGTCGCGCGCCTCGTCCGCCGCGTGGCCCACGGTCTGCTGCGCCTGTCCGGCGATGCGCCGCGCCGCGCCGCGGGCTTCCGTGTCGTGATCGCCGGTCGCCGCGCCCACCGCCTCCTCGGTGCGGCCGGCGAGGTTACGCACGGTGCCTTCGATCCGGTTCTCGTCCATCAGCGTCTCTCCTGGGTGTTTGTCTGCGCGATCAGGCTTGGCAGTATAGCGCGGCGGCGGGGCCGCGGTTGCGTCCGATCGATCGCGTAGCCTCGTTACGCTTCAGGCGGCCCCGGGTTCGGTGCGGCCGCCGCGGAACCGGTGCGGCGTGCCGGCGTTGTTCCATTGTCGGCGTTGTGTCCCCCCCACAGAGCGCGACAGGCGGCGGCCGTCGGCTTTCGGTCGACGGCCGCCCGCCCCCCCTCCCGCTTTCATCCCGCCGACGCCTATAACCGCCGTCTTCGAACGAGGGGGCGGATATGCGCGTCGGCATCGCCGGCATCACCGGTCGCATGGGGCATCTGCTGGCGGAGGAGGCGCGCGCCGCCGGCGCCGTGGTCGCGGGCGGGATCGCTGCCGGCGGCACGCCCC
>NZ_BANB01000079.1 GCF_000964365.1 Acidisphaera rubrifaciens HS-AP3
CAGGACCGTGCGCGGCGGCCCGCCGGCGGGACGCGGACCCCGACGGCGGGCGACGGCCCCGGCGGCGAGGTAGATGAGCGCGAGCACCCCGCCGGCGAGCGACGTGCTGAGGAGCAGCGCCGGCACCGAGGCGGGCGGGACGAGCAGCACGCTCGCGGCAAGCAGCTTCACGTCCCCGCCGCCGATCAGACCCCAGCGCCACACCAGCGCCAGCGCCATGAACGTCAGAAGCGCGGCGCCCGCCGCCCACAGCCACACCGCCGCCGCCGCCCCTTCGACGAGGCGCAGTCCGACGCCCGCCAGTAGAACGCCGCAGCTGATGCCGTCGGGGATGATCCGCCGGGCGAGATCGGCCCATGCGCCGACGAGAAGCAGCGCCGCCGCGCCGCCGAACAGGGCGTCGGCGATCACCGCCGCGCTCCGGGCATGGACCGGCCGGTGCCGGGCGCGCGCGGGTCGCGCGATCCGGTCACAGCGAGTTGGAGATCTGGTTGAATGTATTGCTCAGCTTGGTGCCGAGCCCGGTGACGGCGCTGACGATCACCACGGCGATCAGTGCCGCGATCAGGCCGTATTCCAGCGCCGTCACCCCGCGGCGGTCGCCGCGCAGAAGCAGCAGGTCCTTGAGGAACGAGATCATGCGAAGCCTCCTTTGCCGGGTCCGGGCGGATGCGGGCGCGCCGGACGGTCTCCGTTGAGCCGAGGGCCGGGGCGTGCGGTGCCACCGACCACGGAGCGCCGCGTGGCCGCTCCATGCCGTCAGAGTGCCGGGGCAGTCTGAAGAATGCGTAAACCGGTCTCATTTTTCGTCCTAACGGTGAACGCCGCAGCCGGTCTTGCCGCAGGCGAGTGTCCGTGCCGCCGGTTAAGCCGTGCCTAACGGCTGCGGCATGGGATGCGCGACCGCTTTGTCCGGTCAGAGGTGTGAAAACCCCGCATGCGGCTGTTTTGTAGGCAGCGTGCGTCCGTTTGCGGCGTGACGCCGGGGGCGCGCGCGTGGCAGGCGGCTCGGTTGCGCGGGTCCGGGGTGGCAGCTAACTTGCTAACACTTGGCGCCGTGGACCAGACCCTGCCCCCCATCAGCCGGAGCGAGTGGACGCGTTGACCGCAGCACTCGACTTGCGTGACATCAGCAAAAGTTATGGCGCGACGCCGGTTTTGCGCGACCTGTCGATGCAGGTTGCCCGCGGCGACTACGTCACGATCCTCGGCCCGAGCGGATCCGGCAAATCGACGCTGCTGCGGATCGTGGCCGGGTTCGAAACGCCGGACGCGGGGGCCGTCCTCATCGATCATGTCCCGGTGCTGGGACAGCCCGCGCATACGCGCGGCGTGGGTTTTGTCTTCCAGTCATTCGCGCTGTTTCCGCATCTGACGGTGCACGACAACGTCGCGTTCGGGCTGCTGAACCGCGCGCACGACGCGATGCACGACCGTGCCGCGGTGCGACGCCGGGTGGAGGCGATGCTGGAGCTGGTCGGGCTGAGCGGGCTCGGCGGACGGCTCCCGTCGCAGATTTCCGGCGGGCAGAAGCAGCGGGTGGCGTTTGCCCGGACGCTGGTGACGGAGCCGCGGGTGGTGTTGCTCGACGAGCCGCTCGGCGCGCTCGACGCCAATCTCCGCGAGCGGATGATGGTGGAGCTGCGCGGGATGCACGACCGGCTGGGCGCCACATTCCTGCATGTCACCGGCAACGAGCAGGAGGCGCTGGCGATGGGCACGCGCGTGGCCGTCCTCGACGGCGGGCGGATCAGCCAGATCGACGCGCCCGAGACGCTGGTCGACCGGCCCGACAGCGCCGAGGTCGCGGCGCGGCTGAACTGCTACAACGTGCTGAGCGGACGCATCGAGGCCGATGGCTTCGTCGCCGGACCCGTCCGTCTGGCGCTCGGTGCGGAGCAGGCGGCGGAAGGCGGCGGGCGTGCCGGGCGCTACTGCATCCGCAACGACCGGATCGACGTGACCGAGGACGGGCCCTTGCCGCCGCCGGGCATGGTGCAGGTGGCCGCCCGGTTTCTGACGAGCGAATACGCGGGGGCACGCATGAGCGGGTTTTTCGACATCGGCACCGGCCACCCGTTTGAGGTGGAATATCATCTCGGCCACCGGCGGCCGCCGGATTTCCTGCGCGAGGCGCGCTACGCGCTGCGCTGGCCGGCGGCGCAGGCGCGGGTCTATCCCGAGCGATGAGTCACGCCGACGCGACGATCGCGGCCGGGCGGCCGCAGGATGCGGCCGTGCGCGACCGCACGCGGCTGGCGCGCAGACGGGTGGGGCGCCTGCTGCTGCTGACGCCGGCAGTCGTGTGGATGACGCTGTTCCTGCTCGCGCCGATTGCAATGATCGTCTATGTCAGCTTCTGGACGCAGTACACGTTCAAGATCGTACCGGTGCTGACGACCAAGAGCTGGGTGTTCTTCTTTTCGTCCGAGACGTATCTGTCGGCGCTCTGGACGACCATCCGGCTGTGGGTCATCGTGCTGGCGCTGACGCTGGTGATCGGCTATCCGGTCGCGCTGTATATCGGGATGTTCATCCGCAACAAGACGACGCAGACGATCGTACTCGTTGCCTGCGTGGTGCCGTTCTGGACGTCATTCCTGATCCGCGTCGTGGCGTGGCGGCCGATGCTCGGGACCGAGGGCGCGGTCAACCTGATCCTGCTGCATCTGGGCATCATCAAGCAGCCGATCGAGGCGCTTCTGTTCACCGAGCTGAGCGTGGTGATCGGCATGACGCAGATCTATGTCGTGTTCATGGTCGGCCCGATCGCCTTCATGCTGTCGCGCATCGACCCGAGCGTGATCGAGGCGGCGCGCGACCTGGGCGCGAGTTGGTGGCGGGTGCTGCGGACCATCATCCTGCCGCTCAGCATGCCCGGAGTGGTGGTCGGCGCGGTATTCGTGTCGGTCATGGTGCTCGGTGAGTTCGCCACGCCGGCGGAGCTTTCGGGACGCAAGGTCAACATGCTGGGCAACATCATCGTCGAGCAGGTCGGTTCCCTGAAATGGGCCTTTGCCTCGGTCGTGGGCGTGGTGCTGACGGTGCTGATGGCGGTGATCGTCGCCCTGCTGTTGCGGCTGGCCGACCTGCGGCGGGAGCTTTGAGGCGGCGATGATCAGGAGCGCGCTCCGCTGGCCGCTGGCGGCGTTCACCGGCCTGTTCCTGTTCTTCCTGTATGCGCCGTTCGGGGTGCTCGGCATCCTGAGCTTCCAGTCGGGTCCGGAGGGCGGCCCGCAGTTTCCGATCATCCACTGGTCGACCTATTGGTACCGGCACCTGTTCGGGCTGACGCCGCCGTCACGCGTGGCGCCGCTGCCCATCGGCGATGCGCTGGTGCGGTCGCTGACGCTGGCGTTCCTGACGATGGTCACCGCGACGGTCCTGGGCGTGATCTCGGCACAGGCGTTCCGCGAGAAGTTCCGCTTTTCGGGAGTGGTGTTCTACCTGATCGTTCTGGGCATGATCGTGCCCGGGGTGCTGGTCGGGCTGGGCACGGCCTTGCTGGCCAACCATCTGGGCGTCGCGCGACACTGGTGGAGCACTTCGTTCGTGACCCATGTCGTCTATACGTTCCCCTTCGCCTTCCTGGTTATGCTGGCGATCTTCAATCGCTTTGACCGGTCGGTGGAGGAGGCGTCCTGGAGTCTGGGGGTCAGCCCGTTCCGTACGTTCAACAAGGTCACCCTGCCGCTGATCTTTCCCGGCGTGCTGAGCGCGATGCTGTTCGCCTTCACCTTGTCCTATGACGAATTTCCGCGCACGCTGTTCACCGCCGGCGGGGCACAGACGCTGCCGCTGGCGATCTACGGCACATTCTCGATCGAGATACATCCGAACATCTTTGCCTTCGGCGTGCTGACGACGCTGTTCTCGTTCGCGCTGCTGGCGGTCTATGGGCTGCTGATGGCCCTGTCGGTGCGGCGGGCGCGGCGGGTCGCGATCCAGGAGGATGTGCGGTGAGGATGAGGGCGCAAAGAGGCGCCACGGCAGCCGGCCCGACAGCCCGGCGTAAACAGTGGTCTTGGGGGTTGTGATGAGCGGTCTTGACGACATCGGGCGCCGGCGCGTCCTGAAGGCCGGCATGGGCGCGGCGGCGCTCGCGCTCGGCGGTGGTACGCCGTTCCTGAACTCGCGCCGCGCGTTTGCGCAGGCGGCGAAGCTCAAATCGGAGCAACTGCGCACGATCGGTCTGTCGGTCACCGTGCAGGACCGCATCCTGGCTTCGTTCCAGAAGGAATCGGGCGTCGGCGGCACCACCGGCACGGCCGCGACGTTCCCGGACGCGCAGACCAAGATTTTGTCGGGCTCGACCGATTTCGACTGTTGGGAATGCACGGCCGAACGGCTGCCGGCGGTCACGCAGTCCGACAAGGCCGACGCGGTACCCGTGGCGTCGCTGAAGAACTGGACCGCCATCCGCGAGACCTTCACCAAGCCGAACCCCAAATGGCCGGAGAAGGCGCAGATCGTCGGGCAGATCTGGAAGGACCAGGCGCATACCGCGCTGTGGATGGTGCCGAGCGTCTACAATTACGATTCCGTCGGTTACAACCCGGACAAGGTGAGCGCCGAGGAAGCGAATACCTGGGCCGCCATCTTCGACAAGAAGTGGAAGGGCAAATCCGGGCTGAACACCGATCCGCTGATCGCCTTCGGCGAGGCGATCATGGCGATGAACACGATGGGCATGTCGGAGGTGAAGAATCCGGGCAACCCGTCGGCGAAGGAAATCGACGAGGCGTCGAAGTTCCTGATTTCCAAGAAGAAGGACGGTCAATTCCGCGCGCTGTGGGGCGATTTCGGCGAGCTCGTCAACTACCTCGCGTCCGGCGAGATGGTGGTCTGCGACGCCTGGCAGCCGGCGGTGATGGCGGTGAAGGCGCAGGGCAAGCCGTGCAAATACGCGGTGCCGAAGGAAGGCTATCGCGCCTGGACGATCGGGATCACGCCGCTCGTCGGCTCGCCCAATCATGACGCGGTGATCGCTTATGCCGATTACTGGCTCTCCGGTCCGCCGGGCATCACGGTGTCGGAGCAGGGCTATTACTCGCCCACCACCAAGATCAAGGATGTCATGGACCCGGCGCGCTATGCGTTCTGGTACGAGGGCAAGCCGTGGACCGGCAAGCCCGACCGCGGGATCAAGGACGGCGACCTGCGCGACGGGGGTTCGCTGGAGACGCGGGCGGCGAACGTGGCGTACTGGCACCAGTGGCCGGACGAATACGATCACCTCGTTCAGAAGTGGGACGAGTTCCTGAACGCCTAATCGCAGTCCCCATGCAGGCGCGGCGGTCGCACGCCGCCGCGCCGACGGAGAGCCACGCGCTTGACCTATGACCTCGAGCTGGTTCAGCTCGGTAAGACGTTCCCCAACGGCACGCCGGCCGTGGTCGCCTTTGACCTGCGTGTGGAGAAGGGCGAGTTCGTCTCGTTCGTCGGGCCATCCGGCTGCGGCAAGACGACGACGCTGCGGATGATCGCCGGCTTCGAGGCGAGCACCAGCGGCGACATCCTGATCCGTGGTCGCAATGTCAGCGACCTGCCGCCGGAACGACGGCCGACCTCGACAATTTTCCAGAACTTCGCGCTGTTTCCGCACATGACCGTGCGGCAGAACATCGAATACGGCCTGCGGGTGCGCGGCGTGGCCGCGCCGGAGCGCAAGCGGCGGGTCGATGCGATGATCGACCGCCTGGAGCTGGGCGATGTTGCCGACCAGCGTGCACCGGGACTGTCCGGCGGCCAGCGGCAGCGGGTGGCTCTGGCGCGCGGGCTCGTGGTGGAGCCGGACATCCTGCTGCTCGACGAGCCGCTCGGCGCGCTCGATGCCAATTTGCGCAAGTCTATCCAGCATCAGCTCAAGCAGCTGCAGCGGACGATCGGCATCACGTTCGTCTTCGTCACGCACGCGCAGAGCGAGGCGCTGACGCTGTCGGACCGGGTGGTGGTGATGAACCGCGGCCGGTCGGAGCAGATCAGCGACCCCTATGAGTTGTATACAAGACCGCGCAGCGCCTTCGTCGCGCGGTTCATCGGCCGCAACACGTTGCTGGCGGGTAGCGTCGCGGGGGTGGAGGACGGTATTGCCACGCTGACGACGGCCTTCGGGCCGATGCGGGGTGCGACCAACGGGGCGGTCTTCACCTCCGGCACGGCGGCGCTGCTGAGCATCCCGTCGGAGGCGTTCGAGATCACCGCGGCGACGGCCGCCGCCGGGCCCGAGCGCCTGCGCGGACGGGTGCTGGGCCGCACGATCCTCGGCACGGCCGTGCGGCTGCGGATTGCCCTGCCGGACGGGCAGGAGATACTGATCGAGACGCACCGCGACCAATTCACGGGCGAATGGTCAGAGGGCGAAGTGATGCTGACCTGGCAGCCGCCCGATGCGACGGTGGTCGCGGCGGACTGAACGCCGCCGACGGGCCGGAGTGGACGAACCAGGACCAGACAAAGCCGCGCGCACCGCGCGTAACGATGCCATAGCGACGGCGCCCGCGGGGCCGACGCGTCAGGGAAGGAACAGGGATGGCGCAACCTCGGGACAGGTCGATCGCGACGCGCGTCGGCGTGGATGTCGGCGGCACGTTCACCGATCTCGTGCTGGAGCGGCGCGATGGGGACGAGGCCCGGATCGTCGTCCACAAGGTACCGAGCACGCCGTCCGATCAGTCGATCGGCGTCGTTCGCGGCGTGACGGAAATCTGCCGCATCGCAGGCATCGCGCCGGACGAGATCACGCTGCTGTTCCACGGCACGACGGTCGCCACCAACATGGTGATCGAACGGCGCGGCGCGGAAGTGGGCATGATCACCACCCGCGGCTTCCGCGACATCCTGCACATGGCGCGGCACAAAAGGCCGCATAATTTCTCGTTGCAGTTCGACGTGCCGTGGCAGAGCGCGCCGCTGGTCAAGCGGCGCAACCGCATCGCGGTGACCGAGCGGCTGATGCCGCCCGACGGGCGCATCGAAACCCCGCTCGACGAGGATGAGGTGCGGGCGGCGGCCGAGCTGTTCGCAAAGCGTAAGCTCGATGCGGTGGTGATCGCGTTCCTGTTCTCGTTCCTCAACAACGCGCACGAGCAGCGCGCGAAGGAGATCGTGCAGGAGGTGATGCCGGACGCCTATGTGTGCGCGTCGTCCGACGTGGTCAACGTGATCCGCGAGTACGAGCGGTTCTCGACGGTCGCGATGAACGCCTATATCGGCCCGCGCACGGCGTCGTATCTGCAGCAGCTCGAGGGGCGGCTGCGGGAGGCCGGAGTACATGCGCCGGTGCGCATCATGCAGTCGAACGGCGGCATCTCCACGGTCGAGAACTCGATCCGCCGGCCGGTGGGGCTGCTGCTGTCGGGACCGGCGGGCGGTGTGATCGGCGCGCGCACGACGGGCGAGGCGTGCGGGCGACCGAATGTCATCACGATCGATATCGGCGGCACGTCGGCCGATATCAGCGTGATCCGCGACGGGCAGCTGACGATCAAGAACCCGCGCGACACGCAGGTGGCGCTGCTGCCGGTGCTGGTGCCGATGCTGGACATCGACGCGATCGGCGCGGGCGGCGGCTCGATCGCCTATGTCGACGCGGGCGGCGCGTTCCGTGTGGGACCGCGTTCGGCCGGTGCGGACCCGGGGCCGGCCTGTTACGGGCAGGGCGGCACGGAGCCGACCGTGACGGATGCGCAGGTGGCGCTGGGGCGGCTCGATCCGGACCAGTTCCTGGGCGGCGACCTGAAGATCGACGCGGCGCTCGCGCGGCAGTCCATCAAGACGCATATCGCCGACCCGCTGGGCCTGTCGGTGACGGATGCGGCCCTCGGCATCCTGCGGATCGTCAACAACAACATGGCGCTGGCGATCAACGCGGCATCGGTGGCCAAGGGCGTCGATCCGCGGCAGTTCACCCTGATGGCGTTCGGCGGCGCGGGACCGCTGCATGGTGTCGCGTTGGGTGAGATCATCGCGGCGAAGGACGTGATTTCGCCGCTGCATCCGGGCATCACGGCGGCGATCGGCCTGCTGGAGACGCAGCTTCAGTACGAGTACACGCGGTCGGTGCTGACGGTGCTCAGCCGCGCGGGCGCGGACGAGTATGCGATGCTGGAGGACTCGTTCGCGCAGATGATCGCCGAGGGTGCCGCGCAGCTTGAGAGCGACGGCATCGCCACCGACAAGCGGCATTATCAGCGAGTCATCGAGTGCCGGTATGTTGGTCAGGGGTTCGAACTGCGGGCGCGTCTGCCCGACGGGCCGGTGACGGCCGCAAGTCTCGACGCGGTGATCGCCGACTTCTACGAGGTGCATAAACAGGTCTACGGACATGCGTTCGACGACCAGCTGGTCGAGGCGATCACGCTGCGAGTGATCGCTACGGGTGCGACGGTGCCGTTGCAGCTGCCGGCGATCCCGCGCGGTGGTCGCACCGATCCGGCGGAGGCGAGAAGCTTTGTCCGCGAGACCGTGTTCGATGACGGGCAGGTGCTGCCGACGCCGCGCTATGCGCGCGGCAAGCTGCTGGCCGACGACATCGTGCGCGGGCCGGCCATCATCACCCAGCACAACAGCACGACGATCGTCCCGCCCGGCTACACGGCGCGGGTGCTGTCGCACGGCGACATCACGATCAGCCGCTGAAGGGGAGCGAAGCACATGACCGAGACGGTTGATCCCATCACCCTGCAGGTGATCGGCGGCGCGCTGCATTCCATCGCCGAGCAGATGGGCAACGTTCTGTACCGCATGTCCTATTCGTCCATCATCCGCGAGAGCCAGGATCTCGGCGCGGGGCTGTTCGACCGCGACTTCAACACGCTTGCCGAAAGCGATTCGACGCCGATGCATATCGGCTCCCTGCCGGGCTATCTGCGCGGCATCGAGAAATCGATTCCGCTCGATGCGTGGAAGCCGGGTGACGTGGTGATCCACAACCATCCGTACTATGGCGCGAGCCACTCGCCCGACATCGCGATCGTCATGCCGGTGTTCAACGATGGGGAGTTGGTCGGATTTTCGGCCAACACGGCGCATCACGTCGATATCGGTGCGGCGACGCCCGGCCTGATCATCGACGTGCCTGACGTCTATTCCGAGGGGATGCTTCTCAACGGGCTGAAGCTCTACGACGAGGGGCGTCGGAACGAGACGCTGTGGCGGTATATCCGGGAGAACACAAGGGTACCGAGCCTCGTCATGGGTGATCTCGCAGCCCAGGTCGCGTCGGCCGAGCTTGGCGTGCGGCGGTTCCAGGAATTGCTGGCGCAGTACGGCACGGCGACAGTGATCCAGGCGACCCGGCAGCTGATGGACTATTCGGAGGCCATGCTACGGCGTGAGATCGCGAAGATCCCCGATGGCGACTATACCGCCGACGGGTTCCTCGACGACGACGGCCGCAACCGGGGCAAGCACCTGCCGGTCAAGGTCACCGTGCGTGTCCGCGGTGACGGCGTGGAGGTCGACCTCACGGGATCGTCGCCGCAGGTGCCCACGGCGTTCAACGTGCCGTTCGAAGGGTCGACCAAGGTCGCGTGCTATTTCGCCTTCCGCGCCCTGCTGCTCGACACCTATACCAACACCGATCCGATCCCGGCGAACGAGGGATCGTTCCGGCCGGTGAAGGTCACGGCACCCCCCGGCTGCATCTTCAACCCGATCATGCCGGCGGCGGCGGAGGCGCGCTTTTCGCAGATTCAGCGTGTGGCCGACTGCATCATCAAGGCGTTGGCCCCCGTGCTGCCGGATCGCTGCACCGCGGGGAACGCGGCGACGCTGTCCTTCGCCGCCTATTCCGGCGTGCGGCCGTCCGGTGATTACTGGGTGTTCCTCGAGGTCAACGAGGCGGCCATGGGCGGGCGGCCCAATTCCGACGGGCCGGACACGGTCGAGGAGCTGATGCGCAACACGCGCAACAATCCGATCGAGGATCTCGGCATGCATCTGCCGCTGATCTGCGACCGCTACGAGGTGCGCGACGACGTGATGCCCGGGGCGGGCAAGTTCCGGGGCGGCATGGGGGTCGTGAAGTCGCAGCGCTTCATCGGCGCGGGGTCGATCACGCACGAGGCGGACCGGCACGACGATGTGCCGTGGGGCATCTTCGGCGGCCATCCGGGCCATGGCGGACGGGTCGAGGTGTACAATGCCGCGGACCGGTCAAAGGTCGGGCAGCACCCGGCGAAGTTCTCCGGTCTGCTGACCAATCCGGGCGACGTGATGTCGTATCTGTCGCCCTGCGGCGGTGGCTACGGCAACCCGATCGAGCGCGACCCGGCCAAGGTGCTGGACGACGTGCTCGACGGTTTCATCGATCCGCCGCATGCGCATGACGTCTATGGCGTGGTGCTCAAGCCCGTCGATGACGGTTATGGCTGGGCGGTCGACCTGCCGGCGACGGAGAAGCGGCGCGCCGGGATGAGCTGAACGTGCCAGCGCGGGTGCGCGTCTATACGGACTACAAAAGTCCGTATGCCTATGTCGCCAATGCGGCGCTGTTTGATCTGGAGCGCACGCATGGCGTGACGCTGGAATGGCTGCCCTACACGCTCCGCATCGACGAGTTCATGGGGCCGGTGGAGACGCGCACCCCGCATTTCTGGCGCAAGGTGCGCTATTCCTACATGGATGCGCGCCGGTTCGCCGGCGAGCAGGGGCTGGTGCTGAAGGGGCCGAAGCGCATCTATGACGCGACGCTTGCCAGCGCGGGGATGCTGTATGCCCAGCGTCACGGCTTCTTCCGCCCGTATCACGACGCGGTTTTCGCGGCGTTCTGGGACCGCCGGCTGGATATCGACGATCTGGGGCAGATGTCGGCCCTCGTCGCGGCGCTTGGCGGCGACGCCGCGGACTATGCCGCCTATGCGCGCGGTGAGGGACGGGAGCGGGTGGCGGCGATCACCGCCGAGGCGGAGGAGTTGGGCGTGTTCGGCGTGCCGAGCATGATCCTCGACGGCGAGCTGTTCTGGGGCAACGACCGCATCCCGCTGCTGACGCGCCGGATCGAGGAGCGGGACGCGGGGCGCTGATCATCAGGCTGCCGGTCCTTCGTCGGCCCGGCGCATCGTCACGTGGCGCGCCTCGCGTCCCGACCCGACCACGACGGCGATCACCAGCCCCGCCGCGCCCGCGACGCCCGCGAGCGCCCAGCGGTAGTCGTGGCCCATATGGGCGCCGATCGATGCCTGGATGGTGGCGTTGCCGGAGGCGATGAAGTTGCCGAGCTGATAGACGAGTCCGGGGAAGGTGCCGCGCACCTCGGCCGGCGATAGCTCGTTCAGGTGAGCCGGCACGACGCCCCAGGCCCCCTGCACGCAGAACTGCATCAGGAAGGCGCCAAGGCCGATCCAGACCGGCGCCCCGGCAAAGGCCCAGAGCGGGATCGCGGCCAGCGACAGCAGGGCGGCAATGACGATCGCCATGCGACGGCCGATCCGCTGCGACAGCGTGCCGAAGAACAGGCCGCCGAGGATGGCGCCCACGTTGTAGACTACGGCGATGGTCGAGACGGTGGCCGGGTCGAAGCCGTGCTGCCCGGCGAGGAACGCGCTGGGGTAGAGATCCTGTGTGCCGTGGCTGAAGAAGTTGAAGGCCGTCATCATCGCGACGGCATAGATCGTCAGCGGCAAATGCCGGCGCAGCACGTCCAGGATCGGGGCGCGCCGCTCGGCTTCGGTCCGCGCCGTCCAGTCCGGGCTCTCGGGCACGCTGCTGCGGATGTACAGCACGAGCAGCGCGGGGGCGGCGCCGACCATGAACATGCCGCGCCAGCCGAGCAGCGGTTCGGCGTAGTTGAGCAGCGAGGCCAGAAGATACCCGCTCGGGTAGCCGGCCTGGAGGATGCCGGAGACCGGGCCGCGCCAGCTGTCAGGGATGCTTTCCATGGTCAGCGACGCGCCGACGCCCCACTCGCCGCCCATGGCGATGCCGTAGAGACCGCGCAGGATGAGGAACACCGTCAGCGTTGGCGCGAAGCCGGTTGCGAACTCCAGTGCCGCGTAGATGAGCACGTTGGCCATCAGCGTCGGCCGCCGCCCGTAGCGGTCGGCCAGCCGGCCGAAGATGACCGAGCCGATGACCCGCAGGAGCAGGGTGAGGAAGATCGCCCAGGTGATCGGGGTGAGCGTCGTGTGAAACGAGGCCGCGACCTGCTTGAGCACGAAGATCAGGATGAAGAAGTCGAACGCATCCAGCGTCCAGCCGAGGTAACAGGCGGCAACCACGTGCCGCTGGGCCTTCAGGCGGTCGTTCAAGGTGCTGTCCTCCCGGTCGCGGTCCCCTGGCTGGGCCTTATGGCCGCCGCCGGGACGGACGCAAAGCGTGGCGGGCGCACGGCAGCCGGCACAGACCCGCCGGCGGGACGGGCCAGACTCGTCCCGCGCGGGGGCGACGGGGACCTATCCGCCCGGCTATATCGAATGACGACAGACGCCCGAGTGCCCGAAGGCCGGGCGTGCGCAAGGAGGAGACGGCCATGTATCCCGACGTGCAGCTGCTGATTGCCGGCGAGTGGCGCCCCGCCGAGGGGGGCCGGACCATCGACGTGATCAATCCGGCGACCGAGGAGAGAATCGGCAGCGTCGCGCATGCCGGGCCGGCCGACCTGGACGCCGCCGCCGAGGCTGCCGCTGCCGGCTTTCGCGTGTGGAGCCGTACCTCCGCCCATGACCGCGCCCG
Source organism: Acidisphaera rubrifaciens HS-AP3 (assembly GCF_000964365.1). GTDB lineage: Bacteria > Pseudomonadota > Alphaproteobacteria > Acetobacterales > Acetobacteraceae > Acidisphaera > Acidisphaera rubrifaciens. Next base: position 12,676 of record NZ_BANB01000079.1, read on the forward strand.
CGCGATGCGCAAGGCGGCCGATATCCTGCGCGGACGGGCCGATGCCGTCGCACGGCTGATGACGCTGGAGCAGGGCAAGCCGCTGGCGGAGTCCAGGATCGAGATCCTGTCCGCCTGCGACATCATCGACTGGTTTGCCGAGGAGGCGCGCCGCGCCTATGGCCGGGTGATCCCGGCCCGTGCCCCGGGCGTGTATCAGCTCGTCGTCAAGGAGCCGGTGGGTCCGGTCGCGGCGTTCACGCCGTGGAACTTCCCGATCAATCAGGTGGTGCGCAAGGTCTCCGCCGCGCTGGCGGCCGGCTGCTCGATCGTGGTGAAGGCGCCGGAGGAGACGCCGGCCTCGCCGGCCGAGCTGTTGCGGGCGTTCGCCGATGCTGGCGTGCCGGCAGGGGTGGTCGGGTTGGTCTATGGCGTGCCGGCCGAGATCAGCCAGTATCTGATCGCGCATCCGGCGATCCGGAAGGTGACGTTCACGGGCTCGACCGCCGTGGGCAAGCAGCTTGCGGCGCTGGCCGGGCAGCACATGAAGCGCGTCACGATGGAGCTGGGCGGACACGCCCCGGTGATCGTGTTCGACGATGCCGACGTCGACGTGGCGGCGAAGCAGATGGCCGGGTTCAAGCTGCGCAACGCCGGTCAGGTATGCATCTCGCCGACGCGCTTTCTGGTGCAGGAGCGCGTGTATGACCAGTTCGTGGACAAGTTCACGACCGCGCTGGGCCGGGCGAAGATCGGCAACGGGCTCGACGAGGGTGTGACGATGGGCCCGCTGGCGAACGAGCGGCGCATCCCGGCGATCGAGGGCATGCTGGCCGATGCGCGCCAGAAGGGCGCGGAGATACGCAAGGGCGGCAACCGTATCGGCAACAAGGGCTATTTCTTCGAGCCGACGGTGGTGACGGGCGTCAATCGCGACATGCGGCTGATGAACGAGGAGCCGTTCGGGCCGGTCGCGGTGATGCAGCCCTTCGCCGAGTTCGACGAGGTGGTGGCCGAGGCGAACCGGCTGCCCTACGGTCTCGCGTCTTATGCCTATACCCGCTCGGCCCGGACAGCCAACGCCATTGCCGCCGGGATCGAGGCGGGGATGGTGTCCATCAACCATGTCGGCCTCGCGCTGCCGGAGGTGCCGTTCGGCGGGGTGAAGGACAGCGGCTACGGGTCGGAAGGTGGTTCCGAGGCGATCGAGGCCTATCTGAACCCGAAGTTCATCACCCAGGCCGGCCTCTGATCCGGCCGGACGCATCGGAGGGGTCGTCGCCGTGAGTGAGGCCATCGCCGCACCATCCCGGGCGCGGGCGGGCGCGCCGCTCGTCCTCGGGGCGATCAGCGTCTGCCATCTGCTCAACGATATGATGCAGTCGCTGCTGCCGGCGATCTATCCGCTGCTCAAGGGCGGCTTTGACCTCAGCTTCGGTCAGCTCGGTATGTTGACCTTCACCTATCAGGCGCTGGCCTCGCTGCTGCAGCCGGTGGTCGGGCAGTTCACCGACCGCCGGCCGATGCCGTTCTCGCTGCCGGTCGGCATGGCATCGACGCTGGTGGGACTGCTGACGCTCGCCTATGCGCCGAACTATGCGACGCTGATTGCCGGGTCGGCGTTGCTGGGCATCGGGTCGTCGATCTTCCATCCGGAATCGTCGCGTATCGCGCGGCTCGCTTCGGGCGGGCAGCACGGGCTGGCGCAGTCCGTCTTTCAGGTCGGCGGCAATTTCGGCTCCTCGCTCGGGCCGCTGATCGCCGCGTTTTTCGTGGTGCCGCGTGGGCAGACGAGCCTCGCGTGGTTCTCGCTCGCGGCGATGGGCGGCATCGCGATCCTGTCGATGCTGGGTCATTGGTACAAGACCCAGGGCCATGCGCGGCCGGCACCGCGGCAGGGAGCGGCCGAGCAGACGGGGTTGTCGTCGCGGCAGATCAAGCGTGCGATCGCCGTGCTGCTGGCGCTGATCTTCTCAAAGTATTTCTATCTTGCGAGTTTTACCAGCTATTACATCTTCTATCTGATGCATCGCTTCGGTGTGTCGACGAAGACGGCGCAGGTCTACCTGTTCGTCTTCCTCGCGGCGGCGGCGGCCGGCACGGTGATCGGCGGCCCGGTAGGCGACCGCATCGGACGGAAGGCAGTCATCTGGGGATCGATTCTCGGCATCCTGCCGTTCACGCTGGTGCTGCCGTATGTCGGTCTGCCGGCAACGGTGATGCTGAGCGTGATCGTGGGCGCGGTGCTGTCATCCGCGTTCTCGGCTATCGTCGTCTATGCGCAGGAGCTGATGCCGGGGCGGGTCGGCATGGTGTCGGGCCTGTTCTTCGGCTTCGCGTTTGGCATGGGCGGCCTCGGCGCCGCGTTGCTGGGTGTGCTGGCGGACTGGACGAGCATCGATTTCGTCTACCGCGTCTGTGCCTTCCTGCCGCTGATCGGGCTGATGACGGCGCTGCTGCCGGACGTGGAGACGGCGCGCGGCCGGCGGCGCTGACGCCGCCGGCCGC